>NZ_JARRQY010000030.1:0-39371 GCF_037381185.1 Acidihalobacter sp. | reverse complement strand
GCCGCGGTGACGGAGACGAGGCTCAGGTCGTCCTTGGCCTTCAGATCCAGGGCGTCGTGCTGGGCCTGCACTTGCAATGCGCCCTCGCCGGCGGTGAGGTTGAGCCCTTCGCCCTTGGCCTCTTGCGCGCCGCCGAGCAGGCCGATGCCCTGGCCGGCGTGCAGGCGCAGCTGCCTGGCCACGGCGAAATTGCTGTGTTCGCCGCTGCCGAGGTTGAGGGTTTCGCCGGCAGCGGCGTGCAGGCTCTGGCCGGCGATGGCGCCGATGCCGGCGCGCCCGGCCACGGCGAGCAGGGCGTCGGCGCTGTGCGGGACGGCGGTGTCGGTGCTGCTGGGCGCGGCCTTGGCGTAGTCGTCGCCGCTCAGCGTCTCGCTCTGGCTTTGTTTGAGGGCCTTGAGCGGGGCGGCCTCGGGGTTGAGTTCGCTGGCATCGGCTCGGTTGACGCCGGCGTGACCGGCAAGCCCTACGGTGCGGTGGGTGACGGCTGCGCCGTGCAGGGCTTGGGCGAGCTGGGCGTGCTGGGCGAGCAGCGCGCCGATGGCGGTGGCATCGGCGGCCGGTTCGCTCTGGCTCTGGGCGTAGGTGCTGAGGATGACGCCGCGTTCGCCGCGCACGGCGCCGTAGGCGTCGGTGCGCAGTTCCAGACCGAGCCCGCGCAAACTGCCGCGGTAGTTGTCGGCGCTGTGGATGAGGTGGCCGAGGTTGAGCTGGCTGGCGGCGTGGGTGGTGGCGAACTGTACGCGGCCCTGGCCGTCGGTGTCGTCGAACACGAGCCGGTTGTGGCCGTCGCCGTCGAAGCCCTGGGTCTTGATGCCGGACAGGGCGGCGGCGTTGGCGTGGCCGGCCGGCTCGGGGCTCTGGCCGTGCCAGGCGGGGCTGTTGCCGCCGGCGAGGTTGCCCTGGGCGCTCGGTCGGAAGTCGGCGGCCTGGGTGTAGACGTCGGTGTCGGGAGCTTGTGCCGCCTCGCCGGGGCTGGGTGCGATGCCGGCCTCGCCCTGGCCGTTGTAGACGGCGCCGACGATGATGGGCCGGTCGATGTCGCCGTCAAGGAAGTTGACCAGCACTTCCTGGCCGATGCGCGGCAGGAACTGGGCGCCGAAGCCGGCGCCGGCGTAGCGCTGCACGCTGCGCAGCCAGCAACTGGCGCCGCTCGCCATCCAGTGGAAGCGGACCTTGAGCCGCCCGAGGGCGTCGGTGTGCAGCGGGCCGCTGGCGCCGGGGGCGGTCTCGCCCTCGGGGCCGACGACGATGGCGGTCTGCGCGCCGGGAGCGGTGGGACGCGGGTTGAGGCGATAGCCGTGTTCGTCTTCCAGCGCGGGACGCCAGGGAACGCTCTGCGCCACGGCGTCGAAGTGCTGGGCGTAGCCGGTGGCGCCGGCCTGCTCCCACAGGGCGGGGGCGACGCTGTGTTTGAGGTCGGCATGGCGCTCGGCCTCGCCCAGGCCTGCCTGCGCGGCGTGCTGGACGGCTTCCGGCAGGTTGTTGATGCCGGCGTGCCACAGCGCGCTCCAGACGAAGCGGTCGGGCCAGTCGAGGCCGGTCGCTTCCCACGGAGCCTGGCTCAGGCGAAAGCGCGTGCCCGCGCGTGCGGTGCGCACGGTGGCGCGCCCTTCCCAGCGGTGCCGGCGCGCCTCGTGGGCTTGTGCGGCCAGGCGCGCGTAGTGTTCGGCTTCGCGGCTGTCGGCGAAGGCGTAGGCGCCGGCCGGGTCGTAGGCCTCGCGCTGGCCCTGCGCGCCGTCCAGGCGGGCGCTGGCGGTAGTGCTGGCGAGTGTCTTGTAGTCGTGGCTGAGCCAGGTCACGGCATCCGGCGCCAGGGTCCAGGCCGGACCGATCGCCTGTACGGTGTCGCTGAGTTCCACGGCCGCCACGCGGTGAAAGCGTATGCCCTGCAGACTTGCCGCGGAACTGGCGTCCTCAGGCAGTTGGCCGGAATCGGCGAACAGCGTCAGGCTGTGGCCCGCGCCGGCCTCGGGGTCTTCGACGAAGGCGTAGCCGAGGCCTTCTTCGGCCAGCAGGCGCTCGACGAAGGCCAGGTCCGTCTCGCGGTATTGCACGGCGTAGCTGCGCGGGCGCAGCTGTGCGATGAGGCTGCGTGCGTCGGCGCTGATCTGCCACGCGGCGTAGGGGGTGTAGTCGCCGAATACCGCTTCGACAATATCCAGCACGCTCTTGTCCTGGAACACCCGGCTGTGGCGCCCCTGGCCCAGCAGCCACAGCCAGGGCACGAGCACCAGGCGGTAGCGCGCCAGCCCGCCGTCGGCGCCGAGCAGCTGCGCCTCGCGCACCAGGCCCGTGCGCACGCTGCGCGCTGGCCGAGCATGGCCTCCAGCGACAGGCCGGCATCGCTCGACAGCGCGTCGACGGTCCACACGTAACAGGCCGACAGCGCTTCGCGCCCGCTCCAGCGTTCGACCTGCAAGTGCGCCAGCGGGCCCTCGCCCTCCAGGGCATACAGGCGCGTCTCATCGCTGAACGTGGCCAGAGATACTAATGAACACGGCAGCACAAAACCATATTTTTTGTGAAGTATTGAGCAATACCCCACTCGCCGGACGCCATACGCCCGAATGAGCCGGGCCAAGGCTTGCGCCTCCATGCATAAATGCGCAGCATTGATAGTTGGTACCAGGAACTTTATCGATCTGTGGCAAACAAACGTCCTGACGAATAACTATAACCTCTGCGAAAGGGTGGTTTATGCTCTCGAAGTCCCGGTATCGTGTTCCCACCGTCGCACTATCGACGGCGCTGTCCGCAGCAGTGCTCTGCTTGCCTCTCTCCGCTTCGGCCAATCCGTATACGCAGGGTATCCAGCCGCCTAAGCAACAGAACTCATCAAAAAACTTGATCACATCAAGGCTGAAGCCTTTGCCAAGCATGAAAGCTTGCGCCATCGGCGCGAGGACTATCAAAAATCGCTGTTCGCGGCGATGAGAACGGCAGGCGGTCATCCGCAGCGCGACATCGCTGGTTTCAAGGCGATTCGGGCACGGATTGGCGAGACAGGCCCGAGATCGGAATGGCGCATCGTGAGCAGCGAATACCGGCGCTACGCAACCGACTTTTCCCAAGCCTACAAGAAAGCCATGCAAACAGAACCCAAGCTTATGGCCATGAAAAAGAACTACGATCGGAATTTGGTGCTCCAGATGACTATGATCGATCATGACGTCCCGGCGATGATCCAAAAACTTCGATCGCTGCGTGCCGGCCGATGAACTCATTCATCGTTGCCCCACTGCGGTGATTGCGGTGGGATAACGTACGGGATCGAACGCCATGCGTAGCGGACTCCTCGCATTGATGCTGCTGTTGGCGCCGTCTCTGGCGCATGCGGGTTGGTACCGCGTTGCCAACTACGTCGGCTATATCGGGTCGTATCCGGTGCATCTGTCGCTACAGGACTACGCTTCCTTCGGAAGCGGGCTGAACGTCGAAGGCAGCTACTACTACGATGCGCATCTGGCGCCAATACCGCTATACGGCAAGCGGATCGGCGAGCGGATTGAGTTGTGCGAGATCCATAGTGCACAGGCTTACCAGCGTGTGCTGTCGATGGGCTCGCGCAAGGGATTCGATACACACGCCTGTCCCTTGCAGCTCGTCGTCGAGAATGGCGCGATCCGCGGTAGATGGCGGGATGCCCGCCATTCCTATTCGGTGAAGCTGCGTCAAGTCGGCAAGCTCGACGATACCGGAGCGGGGAGGGTGAGCGGGCGCGTGGACATCCCGTTCTGGGGGCAGACCAGGCATCACGCTTTCATCGGTGTTTACCGCAACGGCAAGAACGGCATCACGATCGATAGCATTCGGGTGGTGGACAAGCGTACGCGCTCGGTGATCCAGCAGTTCGATCCCCAGCAGCACAATTGCGCCTTCGGTTTTTTCATGACGCCTATCTACATGAATCTCGAGAGCGCTACGGGAGCCGCGGGCAAGGGGAGGCGCATCGGACTCAATTGCAATGCTCCGCACGGCGGGAGCTGGGTCGAATATCGTTTCGACGCCAAGTCCAAGCGCTTCATATGGGCAGACGATTGACCATGTCCGCCAGGACTAAGCTCGCTCGCGGAAGAGACGATTCCCACGAATAAGGACAGCCTCATGTCAACCTCCCGGTTTACGCTGCGTACCGGTCTGCTCTTGACGCTCCTGCTCCTTGTCGGCGCCGTTTTTGCCTATCAGCACTACCAGCGGTACTCGGAGTCGCCCGGACAGAGGGTCGTGCGCAAAAGCCGGCAGCAGCACCTGGATGTCTTCACGACGAGTGACGTCACAGCTCTGCGGCGCCGGTTATTCAAGGACAGCGGGGGCTTGGCTGCAACGACCATCGGGCCGGGTGACGGCGATCGGCAGGTGCTGAATCTGGCGCTCGAGTGGGCCAAACAGTATCAGGAAACCAGGCCTTAAACGGCCTGGACCTACGCTTTTCAAGCTCACTATATGAAGGATGGCGCGGAGCGCGTCCGGGCCGCAGCTTTCGCCCTCTATCTCGACCCGGACTCACGTTGGCTGCAGACCGTATCCGCAGCGGTACGCAAAAAGGCTCGGGCATGGTGGCCGACACATAATCCGTTCACCTTGAAGCCGGGCAAGACGCAGGCACCCAAGATGGCATCCTGAGTAGCGTCCGGCGGTGCCGCTATCTGCGCATTGGCGGATATCGGCAAATAACCATACTTGAAGAGCTGTAATTATCCGACAATACTCCAAGGCACTGGATTGCCGGGCAATCCATCCTCATGGAGGGCAGAACCATGCCGGAAACCAAAAAACTCATCCTTTCTCTGGACGGCGGCGGGATACGCGGCGCAGCGAGCGCGCGTTTTCTGCATTTGGTCGACGAGAAGCTGCAGGCCGAACACGGCAAGACCCTTCGGGACTGCGTCGACTTCTACGCCGGCACCAGCACCGGCGGCATCATCGCCCTGGCACTAGCGACGACCGATTTGAGCATCAAGGAAATCAGCACTCTGTATAACCGACAGAATGCGAAACATATTTTCCTTGAGAACAAAGGCTGGTTCGAGATCGACGGCATCAACGCGCCGAAATACGAGGCCAAAGGCAAGACCAAGGTGCTCAAGGATAAATTCGGCGCCGCAAAGATCGGCGACGTGCCGGACGGCAAGCATGTGCTGGCCGTGGCGTACGATGTCGAACGCCGCATGCCCGAGGTCATAAAATCGACCGAGCGAGAGTTCATTCGGCTGCGATCCAGCGACGTCGCCGATGCCTCCAGCGCCGCGCCAACCTACTTCCCCACCCACGCCACGCCGATCCACGGCAACAATGACGAAAGCTGGCTTATCGACGGCGGGGTCACAGCGAACAACCCGAGCATGTGTGCGATCGCCGAGGCGATGCGGATCTGGGGCGATCTGAACCTGGGTAACCTGCGCGTGCTCTCGCTCGGCACCGGATACCGAACCCGCAAGATCAACGGTCCGGAATCTCGCTATTGGGGAGCGATCGGCTGGTTCGGCCAGGGGCATATTCTCGATGTACTGACCGACGAACGGGTTGTGGCGTATCAGGCCAAGAGCATTCTCAGGCCCGGCAACTTCATTCGCGTGAACTCTGAAATGCGCAGACAAGCCGGACTGCCGAATCCACCGGATGATGCGATGGACGATATCAGCAATAAAAATATCAATCGTCTCAAAGAGATGGGGGAGTTCTGGTTCGAGCAGTACGGCAAGGAAACGGTTGAGTTCCTGAACGGAACCTATACCGGACCTTCGCTCGACCGTATCGATCCTGAAACCGGGCTGCCGGTGACGTACCCCTGAGGACCGAATGTTCGCACTGAGATCTGCACTATCGCAGAATCAACCATGGACCCAGGGCACCGGATAGTGCCCTGGGTACGAGAACGTGGTTAGCCGTTCGCCGCGGATTTCAACTCATCACTGCCGTTTGCATACGCTGCCTGCGCCGCTATCAAAGCCGCGCCGTGATCGAGCGCATGGCCCTGGCCGGCAAGAATGCCCTCCAGCGCTCCCAGCAGCATGTACACGTTGCGTGCGTTGCTGGCGGGCCCCATCAGTCCGATGCGCCAGATCCGCCCGGTCAGCGGACCGAGGCCGGCGCCGATCTCGATGCTGTAGTCGTCCAGCAGGGCGGCGCGCGCCGCGGCCTCGTCCACGCCTTCGGGCACCCGCACCGCATTGAGCTGAGGCAGGCGGTGGGCCGGCTCCACCACAAAGGAGAGCCCCATCGCTTCCAGGCCGTCGCGCAACGCGGCGTGGTTGCGCTGGTGGCGCGCCCAGGCGTTTTCGATGCCTTCCTCCTGCAGCATGACCAGCGATTCGTGCAGGCCGTACAGGGCGTTGATCGGCGCGGTGTGATGGTAGGCGCGCTTGGCGCCCTTGCCCCAGTACCCCATCACCAGATTGAGATCGAGGAACCAGCTTTGCACCTTGTGCTCGCGGTTGCGAATGCGTTCGACCGCCGCGTCGCTGAAGCTCACCGGCGACAGTCCCGGCGTGCACGACAGACATTTCTGGCTGCCGGAGTAGATCGCGTCGATGCCCCAGGCGTCGACCTCGATGGGCGTGCCGCCCAGCGCGGTGACCGCGTCGACGATGGCAAGACAGTCGTGACGGTGGGCGATCTCGACCAGCGTGCGCGTGTCGGACTCGGCGCCGGTGGAGGTTTCAGCCTGCACGAAGGCGATTGTGCGTGCCTCTGGATGAGCCTTGAGGACGTCCTCCAGCTTGTTCGGATCGACGGGACGCCCCCATTCATCCTCGACCATCACCGGCACGGCACCGCAGCGCTCGACGTTTTCCTTCATGCGGCCGCCGAACACGCCGTTCTGACACACGATCACGGTATCGCCGGGTTCGACCAGGTTGACGAAGGCGGTTTCCATCCCCGCCGATCCGGGCGCCGAAACGGGCAGGGTGAGCGCGTTCTGAGTGCGGAAGGCGTACTGCAGCATGCTCTTGAGTTCGTCCATCATGTCGACGAACAGCGGATCGAGATGGCCTATGGTCGGGCGGGCCATCGCCTCCAGCACTCGCGGGCTGACGTCAGACGGACCCGGGCCGAGAAGCGTACGCTGGGGAGGATGGAAACTCTGCGGCATGGGCGGACTCCTGCATTAAGCGTTTGTTTTATGGGACTGGCCAGTATAAGCAGACCCGCATGTACGGGTACAGGCCAGGCATTTTTGCAGTGTGATTCAGGGCCGCACAGCTGCGTTAGCGCCGGCGTGCACCGCTTGCCCACAGTACTCCGCCGATGATGAGAACCCCGCTGAAGGCTTGGGCCAAGGTCAGCGGGTTGCCGAGCACTGCAAATGCCTCCGCCGCACTGAACAACGGTACGGTGTAATACACCACGCCGGCATTGCTTGGCCCGACCATGTGGATGGCCTTGTGCCACAACATGTATGCAAACAGCGAGGCGGCGATGCCCACATAGAGCACGCCGCCCACGACCGTAGGCGTCAGAGTTGGCATGGCTCCGTGCGTACCCGCCCAAACCGCCAGTGGCGAGAGCATGAGAACTCCGAGCCAGATGTTGGAACTCAGAAGTACGAGTTGTTCGATGCCGCTGGGCTTGTGGCGCACCAGAATCGTATACAGCGACCACAGGACAGCTGCCGCCAGCATCCAAAGATCCCCGGGTGCGAACCGCAGATCGAGCAGCCGGGCAGGCTGACCCTGCGTGAGCAGCAGCACGACGCCGCAGGCGCCCAGCGCAGCGCCCGCCAGCTTCCGCCCGGTCGGCCGCTCACCCGAGACGGCCCAGGACAGAAAGATGATGAACAGCGACGCGGAAACGGCGATCAGGGACATGCTGGTGGCGGAACTGGTTTCTCCCGCAATGTAGATGAGCGTATTGAACAGCGTGACGCCGATCAGGGCGGTCAGTACCAGATAGCCGGGATGCCGCCGCAGCAGTGCGCGCTGGCGCCACAGTGCGGCAGCGCTGAAAGGCAGGATCACGAGTGCTGCGAGGCTCCAGCGCAGGAAAGCCAGCATCACCGGCGAGACGTGCGCCGCCAGACCCTGCGCCACGACGAAATTGCCTGCCCAGATCATGCAGGCGCCGGCGGCCAGGAGATAACCGGCGACCGAAGATGCCGGTGCGGAAGAAACAGAGTTCATGGAATTTCGCGTGACTTCAGCATGAGATCGGATATGCGGGCGCCCAGAATACAGGCTTCGACGTGCAAGCGTTGATTCGCCTTGCATTTGACACCTTTCAGGTGATTCTCCGCACATGCATGACACAATACAGACCGGCAGCCGCCAACAGCATGCCGGGCCATGCCATGAGCGGGATCGCTTCATGGAGAACGACGAACGCGATCAGCGCGGTGGTCGGAGGAACCAGGAAGAACAAAGCCGACACGCGCGACGCCTCGCCGTGGCGGATCATAGCTAGCAGCAGCGATATGGCGATGATCGAATTGCCGATCACCAAATAGGCCAGCGATCCGAAGAGCTGCGGCGTCCATTGAATGCGCATGGGCTCGATCGCGAAGGCAAGAGGGGCCGTCACGACAAGCCCCGTGGCGTACTGCACCAGATTTGCGGTCAGTGGATGCACCGCGGTGCCGAAACGTTTTTCCCACAGCGTGCCGCCGGTCAGCGAGAGCAGGGCGAGAATGCCGAACAGCAGAGCGAGGGGCGACTCGATATGTAGCGTGGCCTGGGAGAGTATGACGATGATCGCGCCGAACACGCCCAGCGCGAGCCCGGCCCAGCGAACCGCGTCCACGCGCTCACCGGCTATCACCGGTGCGAGCAGCCCGACCAGAATCGGCTGCTGCGAAGTGATCAGCGCGATTACGCCCGGAGACATGCCGGTTTTCAGGCTGAGATAGGTGAAGGAAAAGTAGCCGGACTGCAGCAGCAGCCCGACCATCGCCAGATGAAACCAGACGCTCGGACTGCGCGGCAGCGTCGGCCTAAACCAAAGCCACGGCACTATGAGAAGTCCGACCACGCAGAGGTAGCGCAACGCCAGGAAAGTAAGCGGATCCGCGTAACGCAATCCGAGCTTCAGGAAGACGAACCCGCTGGCCCACAAGAGCAGGAACATGACGGGGGCGATCTTCAGCCATGGGGGTTGTGTAGAGCTGACTGCGCCGTTTGCGGACATGCGCTGGCTTCCTTCCAGAATGTATCGAGCTGACAGCAAGTAGGGAGCACTGCCAGGTGGATAGAGCGCAGCACGTCAGGCATGTCGACCGGGTGAGTGGGGGAGTGCCGCGATACGCCCCTGAAGATGTCATTGTGTTCGGCCTGCCAACTATTGAGACAAACAATGGAGATTTGCGTTCGACGGCATTAAACGATGCCAGGAACGAACAACGGCGGGGATGAACGAACCGAGTGGGCTCTGAACCGAATTGCCGGAGAATTCCTGCCGAAGGAACGGACTAATCTCGGCCGACGCCATCCTGACGGTGTACACTGGACACTTTTCGTTCGCCCCGAACATACACCTCAACACGAACCAAGAATCGCACCCATGCTGGACATCAAACGCCTGCGCAACGACCCCGAGGGCATCGCCCGTATTCTCGCCCGCCGCGGCTTCGACTTGGACCTGGAACGCTTCAACACGCTGGAGAGCGAGCGCAAGCGTCTACAGGTAGAGACCCAGGAGCTGCAGAATGAGCGCAACACACGCTCGAAAGCGATCGGGCAGGCCAAGGCGCGGGGCGAGGACGCCCAGCCGCTGCTGGACCAGGTGGCCGATCTGGGCGATCGCCTGAATAGGGCCAAAACGGCGTCCGAGGCCGTGCAGGGCGAATTCGACGAGATGTTGATGGGCATTCCCAATCTGCCGCACGAGTCGGTGCCGCAGGGCGACGACGAAGACGCCAACATCGAGGTTCGTCGCTGGGGTGAGCCGCGCAGTTTCGAGTTCGAGGTGCGCGACCACGTCGACCTCGGTGCCGCGTTGGGCGGCCTGGACTTCGAAGCCGCGGCACGCATCTCCGGCGCACGCTTCGCCGTGTTGCGAGGAGGGCTGGCGCGCCTGCAGCGCGCGCTGACCCAGTTCATGCTCGATACGCATACGCTGGAGCACGGCTACGAAGAGGTCTACGTGCCGTATCTCGTGCAGTCCCACGCGCTGCAGGGCACCGGCCAGTTGCCCAAGTTCGAGGAAGATCTGTTCCGTATCGACAACGATCCGCCGTTCTATCTGATCCCGACCGCAGAAGTGCCGGTGACCAACCTGGCGCGAGAGCAGATCGTCGAGGCCGAGGCGCTGCCGCTGCGTTTCGCCGCGCATACGCCATGCTTCCGCTCCGAGGCGGGATCGGCCGGACGCGACACGCGAGGTCTGATCCGCCAGCATCAGTTCGAGAAGGTCGAGATGGTGCATCTGGTGCACCCGGACGAGTCCTGGCACGCACTGGAAATCCTGGTCGGCCATGCCGAAACGATTCTGCAGCGTCTCGAGCTGCCATACAGAGTCGTCACGCTGTGCACCGGTGACCTCGGCTTCTCCTCGGCCAAGACCTACGATCTCGAGGTCTGGCTGCCGGGACAGCAGTGCTACCGTGAGATATCCTCGTGCTCGAACTTCGAGGACTTTCAGGCGCGCCGCATGCTGGCGCGTTTCCGCAATCCCGAAACCGGCAAACCCGAGCTGCTGCACACGCTCAACGGCTCCGGCCTGGCGGTCGGCCGTACGCTGGTCGCGGTGCTCGAGAACCATCAGCAGGCCGACGGCAGCATCAGCGTACCCGCCGTCCTGCGTCCGTATCTCGGCGGGCAGGAGCGCATCGGATGAGTATGGCCGTGCTGCGCGGCCTCGCCGCGTGCACTCTGTTCGGCGTCGGCCTGTTGCACTCGGCCGCCGCCGCTTCCCTGCAACAACTGCGCGGCCTGGCCGCACAGGGCGCCGTCATCAGCGCCCGTGTCGTCGACTTGAGTGACGGGCGTAACCTCGCAGCGCTGAATCCTGGACAGGCCCTGATTCCGGCTTCGGTCAGCAAGCTGTATACGGCCGCCGCAGCGCTTGAGCATTGGGGCGCGGACTACCGTTTCACGACCCGCATTCTCTACACCGGCGAGATTCGCAAGGGCGAGCTGCACGGCGACTTGATCCTGCAGGGCGCCGGTGATCCGGGGCTTACCAACGCGCAGCTTTGGACGCTGGCGCAGCGCGTGCGCGCTGCCGGCATCACCAAGCTGAACGGGGCGGTACTGGTCGATCAATCGCTGTTCGGGCGCGTGCGCTGTGATACCGAGGACCGCTGCAACGCCTTGGCGAACAGCCGCGACGCCTACAACGCGCCGCTGTCCGCGGCCGGTTTTGATTACAGCAACGTCTGCCTGCGCGTGGCTCCGGGAACACGGGCCGGCGAGCCGGCGCGGCTGAGTTTCGAGCCTTTCGAGCTGCCGATGTTCGGTCTGCGCGGCAACGTGCGTACCTTGTCGGCAGGGACGAAGACGCAGGTCGACGTCACCCGGATCACAGCCGATGGCCGCAACTGGTTCTACGCGCGTGGAGGCATCGCCGCAGATGCGCCGGCGCGTTGCTACTATCGCTCGGTTTCCAAACCGGCGCTATATGCCGGCGAGGCCCTGATCGCGTTCCTCGCCCATGCCGGGATAGAGGTGCCGCATTCCACCGCGCGCGTCGTGTCCAAGCCCCAGTCCGACACGCACGTGCTGGCAGAGGTCAAGGGCACGCCGCTGAGCCAGCAATTGCGCGGCATGCTGGTGTACAGCAACAATTACATGGCCGACACCCTGGCGCTGGATCTCGCGCGCACGGCCAATCCTGCGCCTGTAAGCATGAAGGAGGCAGGGAGATGGCTGACCCGGTTCGCGCGCCGCATCGATGCGCAATCGCTGTGGGAAGGCGCGCGCAAGGGGCAACCCAAACTCGACAGCGGCAGCGGGCTTACCGTCGGCAGCCGCGTTTCGGCCGACGATCTGGTCGCTCTGCTGGCCAAGGTGTATCACAACTATGGCGACTTCCCGGCATTCCTCGGCGCACTGACCGTACCGGGCCAGACCCCCGTGGACATGCTCAAGAACGGCTCTAAGATCTGGGCCACGCGGGTAGCGGTCAAGACCGGCTCACTGAACAGCCCCGTGTCGGTGTTCGCGCTGGCCGGTTACATGCGCCTGCCCAACGGGCATTGGGGCGCTTTCGCGGTGCTAGTGAACGGCACTCGCCACCAGCCTCAAGTCGGGCTGTGGACGGCACTGACGGCCACGCGCGGTGATCTGCTGAGCATCCTGACCAGTACCGCTGATGTGGACAAGCCATAACAGGTTGAATGATCGCTGCATGGGACTCCGCTAGGCTCGCGCTGCGGGTTCTCGGTCGTCGTGCTCCGAGTGTTTTGCATATCTGCCTGCTCGCCCACTCTGGTCAGAGTGAGCCTATCTGCCGGGGCGTGACGAGCTTCCTGTGGGGTATTTCAGCATACCGATAAGGATTGCGAGCGCAATGATCGCTGCGCCGACAGCGATAAGCAGCGAGAAGAACAGGAAAACACCGGATAACAGCACCGCAAGGACCGCAGTCAGGATGACTCGCCCCCACCAGGTATGCGGAGTGACTGTTACGACGTATTCCCCGACGAAAGGTTGCTCGCCGTTTTTCCTGAGTGACGTATTCGGTTTTTCTTTCATTTCTCTGGGTCGCCCCTCGGGATAAATCACGTCGTGCGGTGAAATTTGCGAACGGCGATATGTGCTGACCGGCGCACGATGTCCTTCAGATTACCGTGGGCCAGATCCGTTGTCGGGAGCAGATCATTCGGCGATGTAACAATCGCTATCAGCATGACGTGATCATTCGAGCCGGCGAATCGAAGATCGAGCGGTAGATTCACCGCCCGCGGAGTGCGCGCATCCACCGGCTCGGCCGGGTGAAACACGCCCAAGTGCGCGAGTCCTGCCGGCATGGCGGGTGCGTTGCCGCGGACTGTTTCCCTGATCGCCGTTCGCCAGGCGTCGTTGATCGCAACGCCGCCGATGTCGCCGGCCGGTGCATTCTTCTGCAGAAACACGTTGATGTCGATATCGGCGCCGGCGACCGGCGTGGTGTGCCGATGATGGACCATGACATAGGCCTCATGCAGCGCTTTGGCAAAGGATGGAGGGATTGTCACCGAATACAGGTCGGCCTCGTTGGGAAGGCCCGGAGCCCAGGAGCGTGCGGCGACCGGCAGCGGGACGATATCCGGGCTTGAATGGTAGTTGAGAACCGCATTGCTCAGCGCGTCCTTCGGCGTGGCCGGCAATTCGACGCGTCCGGTGTCATACGGCAGCGAGCGGATGAAGGTGCAGCCGACCGAGACCGGCAGGGCGGAGATGTCACGCTCCCAGACTCCCCGCGAGACCAGCGCAGCGCGCAGATAGGTGGCATCGGTCGTTTTGAAAACACCGAGATCCTCGACCACCGTTTGCGGCAGCCCCTCCATGGCGGGTTTCCAGCTCCAGCTCGGGTGCGTTCCGCTGGTATCGATCTGACCTTGCCAGACCCCGATCCGGTTGCCGACGTAGACAATACGATCGTCGTCGGGATCGACGACCACGGCGTGAGCAGCCGCAGGCGAGCCTCCGGTGCCGGTTGCTGCATTGAGCGGAGCGTTCCTCAATCCGGTCGGATACCATCTGCCCGCACCGTTGTACCACCAGCAGGTATCGTAGTGCTGATCGCCGGAAAGCGTACCGTCCGCGGCAATCGTGACCTGCCCGGTGGTGGTGACGTAAAACGTTTCGCTGCCGTTCGTTCGCGTGTGGACAGCGATGTCGGTCCAGGCGCTATTATGCTTCCTGGGCAGATAGTCGACGAACGGATTCGGCACGTCGTCGCCGGTTTTCTTCGTTTTCGGTCGATCGACGCCCGACGGGTCGCTGACGATCGAGTCGGCAAGCGTGGTCCAGGTACCCACTGCAGCTGTCTGGTCCGGATGCGCATAGCGGAAGAGACGTATCGTCCGTGCGCACAGGACCAGAATCGCCATGCCATCGTACTTGCGCGCCACATCGCCTTCGCGAACGATCTCGATCACGTTCACCGCATCCGAGTTTCCGCCCTGGAGCAGCCGGTCCTGGCTGATGTTGTTGAGCGCGTTCGAGGCGTTGTAGGGGTCACTGTGTGTCGGGATCGTCACCCAGCTCATTGCCGTGGCCGGCGCGTTCCAGTTGGCCGAATACCACACCCGGTCGGTGCCGATGAATATGCGCGCGTCGTTGTCGTTGTTGCTGCGGGCCGCAGCTGCCTTCGAGTAGAACAGGGACCGCTCAGACTCGGTGTTTTCGCTGTTCGTCTCGCTGCCCGGCGCGGAACGCACCGCGGGGCCGCGCGGCGTGAATGTGCTGGGCTGAAACCGCCAACTCGCATTGACGTATTGCATGATCGTCTGGTGCGGTTTGGTCGGGTGGAACAGGCATCCGCCCCCATCCCCCTTGCGCTGAAGTCGCCAGAGCGTATCCCCGATGCGCTGTATGGCGCCGTTGTCCTGGGTGCCGGCAAGCACTGGTCCGTCCAGCGTAGGATGCGACGCGATGATGCCGGGTTCGGCCGAGGCAAGCCCTGCGTTCAACGAACGGTTGGTGCCGCCGGAGCGGCGGAACACGCCCCCGTCGCAGCCGACCCACTGCGCAGCGCCGGCGGCATTGCGCACGATGTGAACATCCGGATGGATGCCGGCGCCGATGAAGGTCGCTGCGTCCGTTGCCGGACTGGTCTGGTTCGCCACGCTGAAATTCGTCGTCAGGTTGCCGGCGACGGTGGTAATGGTCAAATCGAAAAGCGCGGCGTCCCAGGCACCATTGCTTTCCAGCGACCCGCCTACGGTAACGACATCATTAGTGCCGACTTGACGGACGGCGATCGCCTGGTCGTAATCGCTCTGGTCGCTTTCGGTGATGACCAGATTGCCCCCCGTGAGTTTGACTTCGGAGACGAACAACCCTACCGGAAAGTTCTGAATCTCGCGCACACTGGCCACCGTGGTCGACACGTCGATCTGCCAGAGATGTGCGTGGCCGGTATTGTTTGCAGGATTCGTCGGGCTGGGGCGTTTGCCGAGAACATACATGCGTGTGGTCGTATGTGGAGCCTCGCCCAGGCTGAGGCGGGCGCCGGCCTGCAGATTGGCGAGTGTGATCCGGGTGAATGGGCCGGCGAGGCCGTGGGTGGAACGGTAGACGCCGTCGTGCCCCGCCGCGCCGCTGCCGACCAGCGTCACCCAAAGGCCGCGGTCGTTCCAGACCACGTCCGAGCAATAGGCGTTGGCGTAGGTCGAGAAGCCCTGTGGTGCGAATTCGACGCGCTGCCAGTCGGCGTCCTCGGCAAATGCGCCAGTGCGGGACCACAGCCCGGTCGAAGTCGCCGCGACCAGCGTTGCACTGCCGTTCAGGGCGGGCGTTACCGCAGGGTCGCGGGCGAGGCGATAGATCCCGGCGCCGGTCAGATTGCGCGCCTCTCGTGTCCACGGATTGCGGCCAGATGCAGTCAGGGCGGCTGGCAGGGTAGTCCTTAGCCGCAGGATGCCGATGCCGCCGTGATGGCCGCCGGGGCCTCTTTGAACTTGGGGTTGCGCCTCGCCGGTCCCAACATAGACGACGTCCTTCGCGGGATCGTCGGACCCGCCGGTTTCCCCGAACTCCACGAGCAGCGCGCCGATCGTCAGCGACAGTCCCGATCTCACAGCCTGGGGCGCCAGAGCCCAACCGCCTAGCGGGGTCCATGTGGTACCCACATCCGGTGAATACCAGACTCCGCCATTTGCAGTGCCCACATAGACCCGCTGTCCATTCGGGCTGACCCTGATGTCTCTGACGCGGCCCGAGACCATCGGATTGCCGCTGGCTTGCCCGTTGATCAGGATCGAGGGTCCGAGGGGCATCCACATCCGGTCGTCCTGCAGGTTCGCCAGGATAACGTCGTCCAGCAGGTCCAGGTCACCGGTCAACGCGGCTATAACGCCCCGTCCGCCGCTGCGTGCGGAATGCTCGGCCCGGTGAACCAGGCGGTCGGGGGATTTGCGAAACTCGCGTGGCCAGTCGTAACGTGCCATCAGCTATCTCCCCCGCGATTGGGCGCGACGCGGATGTATCCCTCCTGCACCGATACGCTGCCTTCCGGCAGTATCGCCGCCTGTGTTGCCGACAGAATCGGATCATCGCGCCAGGTGATGGGCGAATCGCGGCGTGTCCAGCTTTGATCCGCCCCGAATGCCGCGATCTTGGGCAAGCGCACCTTGTCGGGATCGATGAGGACGGGGCCGACTCGCGCGGATGGTGCAATTCGGCCCATGCCCGGCGTCACCCAGTCGCGCAGCAGTTCCAGAGACTTGCGAGGCAATAGGCCGGTCGTGGCATGCACCCGCGCGGATGGATGCATCAGCAGGGTGAGGTGCACGCGCTGCCCTGTATGCATCTCCAATGGTTTTCCGTCGGCGATATAGGGACATTCCAAGGGACTTGGCGGAGGCATAAGGTCGGAATTGAGGTTGCCTCCGACAGCACCTAGAAGCGAGCGGTATCCCGTCCCACGAACGTTGGTTCTGACAGCTTCGCCGATCTCCTTGTCGATCAGATTGAACCGTTTGAAGTCATTTCCGATGAAAAAGCCGTACAGCCCGTCATGTCCCTTGGCAATGTCGCCAAGACGCACTTGGAAGCTACGGGATTTCACGGCGTCGAACACGGCGTGGCGAAGCAGGTGGTCGCGGATTTCGTCGGCGGATTCGCCATAGGCGCCCGTCGTTGCCAGATTCGTCGGAATATCGAGCCAAAGAACCGTTTTGACTACAGCGACCGGCCGTCCCACGAGCCCGGCGATTGACGCTCCGGACGACAACATATCGTTGTCCACGCCCCACATCGTGGTATCGACCGCACGCAGAAATGCACTCAGCGGACTTTCGAGTTGGGCCGTATCCGGATCGTTGCGCTGCACGATATCAGCATCGATCATGCCTTGCGCGATGCGACCGCACAATTGCGCACTGGCAGGCAAGCCATCCGCCGGAGAGGTCGCTGCGGGCCCCTCACGTCCGACCCCGCCTTCCCATGTCACGCCGCCGGTGACCGGATCGTGCAGAACCTCGCCCAGCGGAAACCCGTCCTGATCGAAGAACTCGATCGACTCGTCGATGAAATCGGGCAGAATGAAGCCGGCAACCGGGCTGATCGTTTGCGCCTTGTTCGCCTGGTTCAGGCGCGCTTCGCGTTGCCCGGACTCGTCGCCGGAGTCGACGAATCGCCACATCAAGCGAGAGGGCAACGCCAGCCGAGGGGGCAGGGCGAGGGCTCTTGCGCCGCTGATCGATTTCGCCGCCAGCGCCGTCGGCAGCGTGATCCGATCGGTCCGAAGTTCACGGAAACGGCCGAAAGTATCGATGATCCGCGCGCGGGTCAGGCGCAGCGTGCCGCTGGCGATCAGTCGCGGCAGGCCGGCATTGCGGATGTCGGTTGCGAGCCTCGGCGGCACAGGCCTGACTTGACCTTCGGGGCCGTTATCCAGCGCCAGCCATAGATCTTCGATCCTATCCAAGGTGACGGAGCCGAGATCGGCGCGCTCGAGGAACTCGGAAAGTTCGGCGAGATTTCTTTCATGCGTTTCGGACAATTCACCTTCACCGGCATCGTCTCGCTGGTTTTCGGCGACCAGATAACTGTCGATCACCGCCTGATAGGTCTTCGACAGACCCGAGGTGATCGGCGAGCGGCCACGAAGCGTCAGCACTGAGCCGTTTGCAACGCTGTATCCTTCGAACTCGATCCGCCCCAGCGTCCAGCCCTCGAAGTCGACTCCAGGTTCGAGTTCGACCTCCCACTCCAGCCAGATCGGGGACCAGGGTTGACCCCAACTCGTGACGCCAACGGGACTGGGGTCGCGCCCTTCGATGATAGAGAAGCGGCGCAGTTCGTCGCTGATCGCCTGATTCGTGATGCCCGGTCGCAAGGCTTCTTTCGAACGGGCGACCGGAGCGATGCCGTCGTAGGCACCGTCGCTGGAATATCGCAGCGCCATCTCTCCGCGCAACCGGTTCCGTATCGGCCCGATGAGGGGTTTGGGAGCGGTCTTGGCAATTGCGTCAAACGCCCATTGCAGAATGTAGGGGTCGTAGAGATAGGTGTTCCAGAGGATCCGATCCGCGTTGCGAGGAATCGCAGCATTGTTCAGCCGGGGGACGAAATCGTTTCCGCGATAGAGTTCCCCGATTGCGTACGCAAGTTCGCTGCTCCAGCGGCACAACAGATTGTCGTCCTCGGAGAACCGTCCGTCACCGTGGAAACGGTTGGCCTTGCCGAAATCTCTGAGTCCGATGACCGGCGGTGTGCCGCGATAGTAGCGCGGTCCGGGACGTTGAATCCGCCGAGTCTCCGCGCCCTCGGCAGGCGGGGAGCCGTATTTCTTGCGGATTAAGTCCTCGGCGGTTTCCCGCATTTCGTCCAACGAGGGTTTGTGCGCCGTATTGCGTCGGCCGCTCCAGACGACATCGGCCTTGGGCGGACTGCCGGACTCGGCGGCTGCGATCTTGGTGCGCAACGGCCGGCCGGCGGACAATTCGGACTGCTTGCGCTCGACAACGACGTCTTCATAGGACTCCGGGCCCTGGAAGCTCTCGAAGCCATCCGCGTGTTCGGCCTCGTCCAGTTTGACGACGCCGTCACGGCCGTTGATCTCCATGATCGAGGAATTGGCGATCGCAGTAATCAAGCTCTCCAGGTATTCCCGATGTTTAGCCGAGGCGATACCCATGCCCTTGGCCGTCTGGGCGGCGATAAGCCGTTCCAGCGTGGGGGCCATCGATACCGAGATACGGCTTGCCTGCGGTGCCAAGTCACGACCCACACCGCCCCTGACGGGGACGCCATAGACCACTCCGTGCATAAGCGTGTCGTAAAGGGGACGGAGTCGCTGGATCGTGACATCGTCGAACCGGTATTCCGCAAAGCCGGCGGATAGTCCGGCCTGGGACGCGGAGAACTTCAGCTCGGTTTTCAGATCGACCTCGTGTTCCTCACCCTCTGTCTTTGCCGCGCTTTGTTTCGGGGTGCCACCTCCAGGCGTGGGGTCGGCAATCGAGCGGGAGGGGCTTGGCGCCGGCGAGGCGGACCAGCCAAGATCTGCGATGAGTTTCGACGCGGAATAGGGCGAATATGCTCCGGACAAAGGGTCGTGGGCGCGTTCCGACCACCAACCGATCACCACATAAGTTGCGAGGCCGTTGTTCACGAGGGAGGAATTGAGGCCTGACAGCGTATCGTGGAACGCAAAACGGTTGTGTGCCGAATCGTAGGATGCCGTCCAGTTGGGTGAGCCCCCCACAGTTCCATTGAGTTCGTCCGCGGGAATCTGCTTGCCATCTCCGGACGCGGTGCCATCCGGGTAGGCGTCCAGATCGAAGACTCGCCCGTTTTCGGATTCGATGACCCAGCACTTGGTGTCGAGCTGTCGCGTCCCCCGCCTCCCGGTCATGCGTACCACCAGCCATCGGTCGGGCAGAGGGCGCATGGCGATGGGCGTGTCTTCGTCGTCCTGCATTTCGCCGCGTAGCAGGCCGTCGGGCAGCGCCCAGTGCAGATGTACGCCCCGGGCGCGAGATCGTGGAGGTGAAAACGGTGGCTGAACGTCGCGATCAGGGTCCAGACCGGTCAGCCTCACGTAGCGTTCGCTATGGTTCGGAGGGACATAAAGGGCCTGGACGTCGACTGGCACCACCAGAGCGGGACGCGGTGGTAACCCCAGCACCGGAAACCGGAGGCTCGGGTCGATAGCGAGATCGCCGACCTCGGTAGCCATGGCCCAGTTCTGGGTCCCGAGCAGGGCGTTCATGACCGAGGGTTTGATTGGATCAGCCATGGGCTTAATCCTCCGAGATTTTCGTCTTCAGTAGCTGGGTATAGCCCTTGACCACCGGGGCCAATGTGGGCTTGAAAGCGTCATCCTGAGCCAAAGTTCCTGTTGCGGATTGGGCAAAGACTTGGCGAAACGGAAAGCGGATCATCTGCATGGCGAACTCGGCTCCGTCCACACGGTCGTCATCGCTCATGTGCGTGCCGGCAGCGTTCAGGAAATTCCTGCCAGTGTTGGTGAGATCGAGGACCCCAGGCGCGCCGCGACGGAAACGAACCGGGATCTGCTGCGCCTGGTCGGGCAATAGGCCATCGGGATCATCGCCCGCGTTATTGACGTACTTCGCGGATTTGACGTTTCGCGCCGGTACCGTCGCACGGATCCGTCCGCCACCCATGGCCTCCAGTTTTACGCCGAACTGCACGCCCTGGCGCGGCTCCTCGATGTGCAGAACCTGCGGGACACCGTCGAACAGCGCCAGGAGCACAGCAGGAGCCAGGCGTTCGAGCCGCAAGAGTTTGATCCGGCTGGGGTGGGACTCTGGATGAATCTCGAGATCGCTTGCTCCTGGCTCATCCTTGTACGCCCGGACGTGCAAACCCGGCCAACCCGCCACGGCGGCGGATCTGAGGAGGAACCCGGTGACGATACCTGCGGTTCCCTCGAGGGCCGGTTCGCCTCCAGGCGAGCGTACACGGCGTTCGGCCTGGTCGATTTCGGCCTCGATTTCGGGGTAGAGCCGCTCGAGTTGCGCCCGTTCGATCGTATTCGCGGTCCCGACGCTCAGAGCGCCCTGGACCAGCGCATCAGTCCATGCCCGGTCGAGGAAAAAGAAACGAATGGATTCGTTGGGCAGCAGCTTGCTATCCGGTACCAGGGTATTGAAGGGCACCCCGTCGAGCATTCGCAGGCGAGCGAGAAACTTGAGAATATCCTCGGGCGCCACCGTCCCGGCAGACGAACCGGTGCTGCCGCCCAGCAATGCGGTTTCATCGAGTGCCTTGGTCAGTACGTCAAAATTCAGGACCTGGGAAAACGGCATGGTTACCTCCTCTCGAACCTGTCCTTGACGAATGCCTCGAGCGTATCGAACTCCCGGATCGAACCGGCTACGCCGGCATCGATATCCGTCCGGTCAAGGCTTGCCTCGGCGAGATTGCGCAGGCCCGTGTCCAACGCGGTCGCGAGCGCAGCATCCATCTTGTCACCGAGGTCGACCTGCCCGTTCCCGACCAGCCCCGGTTCGGCGGATTGGATCGCGGCCATGGTGCGTGGGTCTTCGGTCGCGCTGGAGATCATGTCGACCACGTCTCGTTCCAAGCCCAGGCCGTCGGTGAGGAATGCGTTGAAATCACCCCGCAGTGCCGGGATATCGATTCCTGGATCCACCAGGTTGCGTGGGTCGCAGATAGCGCCGTTGCGGACCTTGTTCAGCTCACGGACCAGTCCGCTTTCCAGTTCACGCGCCAATTGATCGCGCTCCAGTGCCGACAGCAACTTGGTGATGTCGGGATCGGTGATCAGCGCATCGATCAGTTTGAACCGATCGGCCAGTGCGGCGCGCTGATTGGCCTTGGATCGGGCGGCGCCGAATCGCTCGGTCCGCCATCGCAGCATTGAGGCGAGGAATGAGGGTTGCGACATCGCCAGCAGACGCCCGGTTTCGAACGCAACGGCCAGCGAGACATCCTCGCGGCCTTCCGGCGTCATCATGCGCAAATGGTCGCTGATATGGGCCAACACCGGAAACTGGGATTCGTTTGCCAGCGGATTGCGCAGAAGCCGGTGAGGTGAGAATGGCCCGCGATACCACGCGTTCGCCTTCTCGCCGGTACGGCTGAGGTGGGGCAGACCGATATGACCGGTCTCGACAATTTCAAGGGGCAGTCGGGTGATCGGCGCATCGCCGGGACCCTTGCCGACGGGAGGGGTGGTGCAGGGCGGAAGCTCGCGCTCGTAGCCGCCGGGAGTTTCCGTGCCGAGAAGGCCGACATCGAGCCCCTCCATCAGCGTTTCGAAACTGCCGGCACCCGAGCAGGTGAAGCGCCAGGAGGTCAGGACGGGGAAACGATAGAATTTTTCCGCAATAACTGATTCGAGCGGGAATCCGAATGCTCCGAATGCGCCTTCCACCCGGCTGAAGGTCAGGGCCGGTTCCGAGTCTGCCGAGATAGAGGAGACGTCCAGGTTGAGGAACGAATCCGCATCCATGTCGCCGAGCCTGTGACTGGACCCGCCGCTCACACCCGCTCGGTCGATCAGCGCCCCGTCATGGAAGACGATCTCGCCTCGCCGGACAGCCTCGGCAAATGTTTCCGCGTTGCTTACGTCCAATCCACGCGGCTGTCCACTGGCGGTGACCGGCACTGCGGCGCCGCTGCCGACGTGCGCCGCGAAAGCCTTCACGGTGTCGTTGAGAAAGATGTCCGAGATCTCGAAAAAGTCCAGTGGCGGCGTTTTCTTGGGCAGGAATTCAAGCTGGTTTTCGAGATTTATCAGGCATGCCGTGTAGGCCTTTGACTTGCAGTTTTCGGTGTCGTACTGCGGCAACCGGTTGGCGATCACAACGGCGAGAAAACCGTCGTCGTCGCCCATCGCCGCTTCGGTATCGTCGAGATTGACCTCACGCACGTTGGTGAGAAGGCTCAGGTCCTCGATAGTGGGGAACACCTTATTCACTGTCGATTGGGGCACGTTCAGATAACTTGCCGTCAGCACGTCCGCTTCGCCCGTCAGCTGCTTTTCGGGAGTTACGCATTCCTGCCACGGTTGGTCGTGGACGATCTGGCCTTCGCCTTCGGCGATGACCACCAGTGCAAGCCAGGGTGTGTGATCCTCGACGCGCTGATCGTTGATCACCGTATTCGTCGGTGCCGCGGCACGATCCCAGGGAAGCGTCTTTTTCTTGAGCACGATCTGTGGCAGCCGTGCCTCGTACGCTCCCTCCGAATTCGCCGGAGGGAAGACCATCAGTGCCTGATCGGGCGGCAGCTTGAACCGCGGCGCGGTGACATTGAGGTGCAGCTCGTGGTCCTGTGTCGGGTTCGGAGATCCGTCCTTCGCATCGACGTCGAGCGAAGCGGTCAGCGTGTATTTTCCGGCCTCGAGCGCCGGGACGATTGCGTCGTAGAGAAAGAACTTTCCGCGTGCGACCATATCGGTATCCTATTCCTCGGCCTCGATATCCTCGGGCGGCTTGAAGAAGGCGGTGACTGGCTCGACATCAGGACTCGGGAGCGCTTCGAGACCGACGTCGATCGTGCCGTTGACGATGCGTGACACCAGACGGTTCGCGGGCATGCGCGCGGCGATAACGCCTTCCAGCGCGCCTTCCGCCAGGCCGGCGACCCGGACCGACATCCCCCGACCGCGGCGCCGTCCCTGCAATGCGTGGACAACGAAGGTCTTGCCGTCGAAGGGCACCAGCAGAGGGTTTTGCTTGTCGACCTCCACACCGTCGAAACTCAGCGCAAACGACGCGAGGTCCCGTGCGGTTACGATTCCGTCGAGCACCACTGCAACGCTAAGACTGGCCTGATCGAAACTCGTTTCAACCAGGCGCGACTGATCGGTCAGTTCACCTGCGCTCATCCAACCACAGCCGGCACGTTTTCCGCCCCTGGTCCGGCTTGCGCCCTCGGCGTGGACGAAGCCGCCATGGCAGCGTGCCAGCGATTGTCCGAGATAGGCGACTTCTGAGCCGTGCAGCCACCCGGCGACTTCCGCCTCGCCGGACTCGGCGCCCGCGAAGACTGCGAAGGCGCGGCACGCCTTGGGGAGCTTAGTGACGGATTCGGCAGGGTAGGCGTTGAGTTCGACGCGTCCGTCGAGCCTCAGTACCACTAGGCGCGCAATGCCGCGGATTTCGAGAGTTCCCGAATTCTCGAAGCGGGGTGAGGCCTTGGCACCGGGCAGGTCGAATACGGCGATCCGGCCCGGCGTCAGCCTGTGTGGCACGGATTTTCCACGGCGCCGCATCGAGCCTGAGCGCACCATCGCCTCGACCCCGTCGAGTTCCGACAAATCGGCACCCGAAGCCCGTCGTGCACCACGTGATCCGGGCGAGCGTGGTCCAATGGTTTCGCCTATGGAACCCGTGGCAACCAGGGTTTTACCAATCACCGGCGAGTCGGGATCGGAACGCAGGAGCACTGCCGACCGCGCGGCCTGCGCGGCCATTACCTCAGACAGAACCGGTGGCGCCACGCGTTTCAGACCCTTCGCTGCTGCCGTTGTTTCGGTAACGACGGTGGAGGCCGTCGTCTCCGCTGCGGCACGCACTGCCCGTGCCAACATGCCGCGCAGACGCGGTTCGCCGAACCTGATCCGATCCTTCGCCGCAGTCGGCTGGCGCAGGGCACGTTTGCGCCCGGCGGAGGCTGAGGCCACGATTCTCTCGGACAACAGGCCGACCCGCATCGGCACCGAGCGCTCGCGCGACCAGGAACGTCGTGCGGTCGCGCTTCGAGCGGTGCTCTGGAAACTGGTGGAGATCTTCGACATCGCTTTCGCATCGAGGCTCTGCAGCAGGGTGCGCTGAATGCGTGCTTCGCTTGCGAGACGGGCACGGAGCGAGCCGGCGGCACGCAATGGCAGGGGTTTGCGAGTACCGGGTTCGACTTGCTCGAAAGACACGCCGCCAGTGTCGGCAAGGGGGATACGGCCCTCGAAACGGGGCTTGAAAACAAGCTCGACACCCTCAGTGGCTGTGATGACTTCGCCTTTCGGAAGCTTCTTGTGGTCCACGTCCGGGGCGGCACCCCAGACGCCGATCGGGAACTTTCCGGTCGCGCGGGCGCGGACGCTGATCCGGTCTGTACGGCTCATCAGGTACGGTTCACTGCCTGGATTGCTGTCCAGACGCAGGCGCAGCGTCAGAGTGGTCTCGTCGAGCGTCTTGTCACATGGGGAAATACCCAGGATGAAAGTCGGTGCCGGCGTGTGTACCGAGACCGTTTCCTTGAAGGTCCGACTGATCGGGACCGTGCTGGTAAAGGACAGTTCGAACTCGCTCATCACATCATAGGGATGAGCGCTCGAACCATCGGGCGTTCCAGCCTCTTCCTGGCTTCCGCTGGCTGGCGGCAGGGCGCCGCGGCCCGCGATGCCCGTGAGCACCCGGGCGACGTTTCCGGGCGCGAGTTCGAGATACTTCTTCGAGAATTCGACCCAGGAAATATAGGTGAGATCCGGTGGCGAGCTGTTGCCGAAACGCACCGTAATATCGATCGGCCCCACCTCGATACGTGCTCTGCCGTGGAACTCGGGGCCGGCAACTTCGATGTAGGCCCCGAGCGAAAATGACAGCTTGATCGTGCCTAGGAAGGTCTTGATCCGGATCCCCGCCGAGACGCGTGCGTGCGCATCGGCTTCGTACCAAAACGGATCGAAGTAGACGATAGCGTTGCCGCCGAAGCTCAGATGCGCGAACGCCGGACCGAACTTGGCGCTGGCCTCGAACAGACCGCCCGCCATCACGGCCTCGGAAGTCAGTGCGAAGTAGGTCTCGGCCTTGATGACGATATGATTCGAGACCGACCAGTTGAAACCGAGCCGGGGGACGACCGGGTAGCCGTCGCGCTTGAAGTTGGGGTGATAGCCGCCCAGGGTCAGGACGAACTCGCCCGCCTTGTCGCCCTTGAACCAGCTGACATAGGCGAAGCCGCCGGTCAGCCGCGCACTGCGGTGCAGCAGCCAGGAATTGTCGGTCAGTTGAGCCTGGACCCAGATTACGCCATCTTCGCTGGAGAAGCGTGCGACCAGACCCAGCTCTATCGAGACGAGTGCCGCCTCCGGCCGCGGCAGCGCCATGCGGGCAAGTCCGAAGATGGACAATTCGAATCCCTGGCCGAATTCCACCGCGACGACGGCGATGCCGTCGACCAGGGCAAACGAAGTGAAGCTGATTCCCGCGGCGAACCAGAAACGTCCCTTGAGCGGCGGAAAACTGTCTCTGACTTCGCCCATGTATTCCATCAAGCCGCCGGGCGGATTGAACGATGGGTCTAGGGCCGCGATCATGACGAAATCGTCGAACTCGGCCATGTCGGTCGGGGGCACGACATCCCGGTTGATGCCGAGCCCACCGCCTATGCCTGTGAGAAAGAATGCGGGTGGACCGCCAAAAGGTCCCAGCACCGCACCGAATGCGAAGAATGCGCTGTAGCGTTCGTGGTCCTCGACCGAAGCGTAGCCGCCGAATATCGAAAGCCCGTAGGTAGCGAAGCGGGCGGTAAGCATGCCGATATATTCGAGAACGTTCTCTTTCTCGAACTTCCGCAGGCCACCGGCGAGGCTTACGCCCGAAATGTCCGCCGAAATCGCCAGACCGGCCAGATCCACCTTCCAGGACGAGGCATCGAAGATACTGCCCTGGTCAAGTCGGTAAGTGATGCCCAGATCGTCGACTGCCGCCTCCAGTCCGGCAATCGAGACATTGCCGTCGAAGAGCAGCGAGAGCGACTGCAGGGTATCGTTGTGGGTCTGCGTCCCGAGGCCGATCTGGTCGATGTAGATCGGCCCGAACTGGCTACGTATCGGCAGCCACCAGGGACCTTCACCGTCGCCTGCGACGAAGCGGAAAGCGATGCCGCCACCCTGCGCGGACGGTCTTGTCTGAATGGACAGCGCGGGACTGAAGGCCGGAGCCAGGGACGCATCGCCATCGTTCGTCTCGGCCAACATGCCCTGGGCAACGCTGTTGTCGCCCTGCGCAGAGCCGACTGCTACCGCGATTTCGGACAGCTGAACCTGCGCACCGCCCAGATTCTCGGTGTCGTTGATGGCTGCATAGACGTGGAACGCGATCGAGCCGAGCGCGATCGGGCTGTCGAGTAGCGGTGCGTTGCTGCGACCGACCCGGAGCCCGATCCCGTTTACGGACAGGGCTGGGTCGAAATCGAACGCTCCCCCGTTGTCCTTGATCAGGCCGAGAACCACGCCTGCAGGGGGTTCGCCGATGATCCAGCGATTGTCGTTCTCGAGCCAGACTGAAACGTCGCCGTTCACGATGGCCAGTCGGTCGGTCAGGTTGAGGCTCAGACCGATCGACCCCGACGCCTCGGCCAACCCGATGCTTAGCTCGCCGCCGATCGTCACCGATGGGTTCGCCAGGACAATATTATTCAGAAGCGTGAAAACCCTCGCCAGCTTGCTGTCGAGCAGGTCGCTGGCGCTTTCGCTGGGATTGGGAATGACGCGGAACAACTCCGCATCCAGTCCGCCATTTGGCGTCAGTGCGACTCCGGCCAGGAGTTCGCGGATAGTCGTCGATCCGACCGGGCGGTTCATAATCTGCCGCATCTCGTCAAGTTCCATGATGAAGGAACCGATGAGGTCGATGGCGAAATGCATGATGCCGCCCGCAATCTCGGCCGGCGTATCTGAACCAAAGCCGAGGCTGAAGTTGCCGGTGTCAAAGGCGTAGCGCAACGCCAGTGCGTTGGTGTTGGCGGCATCCACCGCAAGTCCCACCGCGATGTTCGGGGCGGATGCGCTGCTGCCGACGTCGACCGACACGACCGGACGCAGGTCGATACTGTCCGTCAGCGGGACCTCCGCAGGTCCGAGCGTGGCCGACAGGCCGATCAGGCCGGTGGCATCGAACGCAAGGCTCGTATTGACGCTGCGGAGGAACGGGATTGCCGTGACCGCGGCGCCAAGTTCTATCGAGAAGGGGCTCGCGTTGAATCCCAGCGTCACCGTCGAACCGGCGGTTCCCGCATTCTGCAGCTGGATCCGGACACCGCTCGCCAAGGACGTGACGTTGATCCCCGGGGGCAACGCAGGGGCGAGGCGGCTGAGTCCCGAACCCAGCAGCTGGGGCCATCTATTCTCGAGCCTGGTGACCGGGTCGCTTGCCCAGGCGCTTAGCGCGGCCGCATCGAAACTGCCGCTACTGCGCAACGACAAAGCGTCTCCGACATCGGCCAGAAGGTCGCCCGCGGCGGAATGGGTGTCCACGATGGCGTCGAGTGCGGCGGGCAGCGCGGCTATGATGCCAGCGGTCGTCAGTTGCGCGAGACCCGCAGTATCCGGGTAGATTTCCAGGTCGGTGCCGGCTGCATTGCGAAGAAACAAATGGGCGCTGCTGCCGGTTACCGACAGATGGACTGCCTGCCGCCCTGGGGCGCTGCCGCCGCTCAAGCCGACAAATGTCGATATGGCCGGTTGCAGCCTTCCGTCGCTGGTGAATCGCAGTCCGAAACTGCCTCCGAAATCCACATCGGATGCGGGCAGAAACTGCGAGGGGTCCAGTGACAGATCCAGTACCAGACCCCCATCGTTTCGTGCGCGAAGTTCGATGCCCGATTCTATCCGCCACACGCCCGTGGAGCCGGGAAGGTTGACGAACGGGCGCAGTGCATCCATCACCGCAATGACCCGATCCGCATGGATCGTCGTTCCGGAAGAATCCCCGAACACGGTATCCTGCTTCAGCCAGAGTCCCGGTTTGATGAACAGCAGCGGCGGTACGACGACGCGGTCACCTCCGGGCCGGGGCTCGATGAGCCCAAAGGCGGCAAGCGCTGCGTCGAGCACCGGCTTCACGCCCAGGTCCGAGTTCCGCAGGCCGTCCAGCAAACGCGAAAACGCTGTCGCAGCCATCGTCGGCAGGGCTGTCTTGCCCAACCTCGGCAGGTCAGGTGACGGCCAGAGCGGCATGGTCGCCGGGAGCCCTCCGAGTGCACCGGCATCCGCGGCGGCAAAGTTCAGATCGGCGCTGAATGGCGCGAAGTTGATCGCGAGATTGGTGCCGGTCGTGCGGCCTAGACGCAGCGATCCCAGAAGGCTCCCGCTCGTCGCAGCATTCGCGGATAGTGACCATTCGCCAAAGAACGACTCGCCGGTGGTACCGTTCAGCGCAACACCGAGCTTGCCGGTTGCCGGATCGAAACTCAGCCCCGAATGCCCACCGGCCAGCTCGACGAGCAACGTTTCCAGCTTGTTGCGAAGTGCGGGCGTAGATAACAGTTCCCGCACCCGCGCGGCCGGGTCGTCTATCCAGTTGGACAGGGACATCGCATCGAAACTGTCCCCACTGCCCAGAATTCCCGCGGCGCGCAGGGCTTCGGCCACCCGGGTCAGGGCGGTATCGCCGCTCAGGGTCAATTCCTGCGCGAGCTTCGACAGCAGCTCGCGAATCTCGGGAGTGGCCGGTGCGGCAAGGCCATCGATTCCCAGATCGCTCTCGGCCACGTCGGCCGAAAGTACAAGACGCGGAAATGCACGGCCCTCGATACGCAGACCGTGAAGAATGATATCGCAACGATCCAGGCTCGCGTCGGCCGTTCCTCCTAGTGCGGTTCGAAGGGATATCTCGACCGACCGCAATTCGAGTTTAAGCGGCAGTGCGGTAGTCGCCGGCCCGCCGAACAGCCAACCGTCCTGACGGCGGATTTCGCAGGCAATGACAAGCCTGCGTGCCTGGCGGGGCTTGGGCAACGGCAGCGCACCACTGGCATCGATGTCGACTCCAAGGAGTTCGACCAGGGCATGGCCCTCGGCCGCCAGCGCATTCGGCGACATGGCGGAGGACAAGGGCACCCAGGCGCCGAACGATGCCGAGGTGATTTTCTCCGAGGCTCTCGCGCTGCTGCGGCGTTGCGCGTTGAGGCTCAGCCCCGCTGCCAGAACGGCGGTCATCGCCCGCCGAACGCTGCCCACATCGAATACGCCGTAGAGCAGATGGATATCCAGACCGGCGCGTTTGGCTCCGGTCCAGCCTGATGGCGGAGATAGTTCGGCGACGTTGCGTGCCGCGGGCCCAAGGCGTGCGGCGATCAGGCTACGTGCGGCAGCCAGGTCGGGATCGTCAGGTTCGGACTCGGTCTTTTCCGGCAGGAACTCTGCGAGACGGCGCAGCATCTCGGCGCCGGATCCAGCCAGCGCGACGGGCGCCTGGCCGGCCTCGACCGGCAGCCCTGCGACTACCAGCGTGTCGAGGCCGGCGCCCATCTCGTCCAGGGCAAGCCAAGCCGCGTGGCCCGCGGGGGCATCTGCGACGACCACCGTTCCCGCCTGCGCAGCGATCAGTGACAGTCCGTGTTTAAGACGGGCCACCTGGCCGAGTACGCCGTCCGGATCGCCCGCGTCGAGTGCCGCACCGCTTCTGGGCGCCAGAAGGATGTGCCAATCGCCGCTCGAAGCCGGAAGCGGCGTAAAGGCCAGCGGATCGCGGCCGGTTTCACGCATGTCCAGAATACGTGTGGAATCCCAGGACGGGTCCACAGCGACATCGGGATCGAGCACCTGCACCGTGATTGTGGTGGCGGGGGAGGTGCCGAGAACCGCAGCGAGATCGAGTGCGCCCACAAGTGCGTTCGCGGTCTGGTTCGTTATCAAGTGAAGTGTGGCCGCAGGTACGGTTCCCGAGGGTGGACGGACCAGACCGTCGCTGCCCAGCCACAATTCAGCGATCGCCTGAAGGCCAGTGTTCAACACCTCTTGAGTGATGCCGGCGCCGAATGGACCGGTAATCGCCGGATACTCGCTGAGGAGCGCGCCGGCCAATGCACCTGCATCCAAACCCCCGCTGCCGGGACGCCAGTTGCGCAGCGCCCCGCAAAGCAGAGAGTCGGGGATGGCCAATGGCACGTCAGGTTCGCGCCAGACCGCGACCGCGGGCAGCCCCGCATCGTTGGCTAAACCGATTCGCCACGGGGCGTTGAAGCTGCCGCAGCCCTCGACGCTGAACGCCGTGCCCGTCCTCGCCGAAAGGAGTTTCGCCAGCGGTTCCAACTGTTTCGACAGCTGGTTCTCGCTGTCTGCCAGCAGGTCCGCGAGCCAGGCCCGGATGGCCGCGGGCGCGTCTGAGATCAGCGCGGCCAAGCGCAAGCGGTGCCGTGCCGGTGCGCCGAGGATCTCGGCCGGACGCCGCCAGCCCAACACCTCGACCAAATCGTTCAACCATGGGTTATCGAGTTGGCGCGTCAGCAGGGCCGCAATTCTCTCGAGCGCATCCCAATGCTCCTCGGTGAGCGATGCGACGAGGTCATCGAAATCCCCCGAGAAGTCGGGTAGCGACATCGGGATCCTGACTTCGTCGAGATAGACGGCGGGATTGGGCGCCTCATGGCGGATGCTCAGGCCGGCGTCGGCGGTCCAGCGGGCCAAGATGCCGATGTGGTCGACCTCCAGACGCAAGCCGCCCTGATCGGTGCTTAGGCGGTTGCCGCCGCGAGCGCGGCCGAGGACACGCGCGGTGATCTCGGGCAGGAACCCCGAAGCTCCGGTGTCGAGGGCGATGGAGACAAGCGTGATCCGGACCCGGGTCTCGATGACCGTGCAACGTTCGCCCAACGAATCGACGCTGCGGTTGAACCCAACCCCGATGAAAAGTTTGCCGGCGGCGTCGTGCCAGAACACTAGCTGCAGGCCCGCGGCCAGCGGCAGGCCCCAAGGCACGGACTCCGAACCGCTTCCGGTCACCATGCCCGGCGTGGCGTCACCGGTGATCAATTGCCGCACGGAGGCGAGGACGGTCGGCATGTCGCCGGCGTGACTGTTCAGCACATCTTGCCAATGCGACTTCAATGCCCCGAGCGGATCGCTGAGAAACGCCAACAGGTCGATTGTCGGATATCCCGCACCGGCTCCCGCAGGCGCCGCCCAGCCGAGCGTGACGGCGATAAGATTGCCCGCCGGACCAAGGTTGCCCAGCACCTCGCTCAAGGCATCGGTGGCGGCCTGCGCTGCGGCCGCAGCCACGGCGTCCGGGTTGGTCAGGTCGAGGCGCGCGTGCGTGGTATTGAAGATTACGGCATCCCGCACCTCGACAATCAGGACCGGCCGCCGGGACTGATCCAGGCCGAAGCCGAGCGCGAACGTGTCGATCGAAACGTCGGTCATCGACACGCCGGATAGGTCGAACCGCGCCTCGGCGCGCAGCCCGGGCACCGCGGTCGCCGAGCCGGCACCCAGTTCTATCCGTGCGAGGTCCGCGGTGATGCCGATCTCGGTAGTGCCGCTGATCAGCCCGAAAGCCGTCGAAAGCGTAATGATCGGCCGTCCGGAGGCGCCCATAACCGCGCCGACGCCTATCTTCAACCGGGCGCCACCGACCGGCAGCAGCACATTGTCCCCGGAGACTGAAGCACCATTCGCCAGCAGGTCGGCCAGCGCCTGCAGCCAAGCCGTTCGCGTTGCCGGATCTCCCAGCGCGTCCGCGAGCCAGTCCGCAAGCGCTTCTACGCCGCGCGCCAGGATGTCCTCGACCGGCAGGTCGGGAATGACTGCATCGTCCGCCAGTCCGATCAGTCTGGCGAATGCCGTGATCTGCGCCCCGGCGCCGGCGTCTACCTGGGCCCTGATCAGGGCGATGATCAGATCCTGGCCCGCGTCGCGCAGCGCCTCGGGGTCGGCGAGGCACAACACGAGATCGCGGGATGTGGATTCGCCGGGCAGTTGCAGCCTGCGAAGGGTCAATCCAACTTGAGGCAGACTATCGCTCGGGTCTGTCGGAATCAGCAACCTGAGCCCGACGGCGCCCAGACCCGCGGCACCGGGTTCGGGCGTGACTGTAGAAATCGTGATCTCGCTCGTCAGCACGATATGGCCGCCCGGGTTTCCCACCAGCGCCGGCGACAGCGGCGAAGCGGCCGTACCCTCGCCATCCACCTTGGATACGCGGAAGGTCGGGAACATCAGCGACGATTCGCTTCGCGTCAGCGGATCGTAGGTCTGAAAACGCACGCCCAGAAACAGGTCCACCTCATTTGCCGGCTGGTCATCCACCACCAGGAAGAACTTGACCCCGGAACCGTTCCGGCTTTCGGAAAACAGTTCGATCCATTGCCGACTTTCAGCGTCCCGCTCGGTTGAGGCGTCTCGTACGTTTTCGATGAAATCGAGCAAAGCCTCTCGCTGGTATTGTTTGCCCAGGATTGTCTTGAGGTAGCTCTCCGGATCACCAAGCCAGTCGTTGTTGAAGTCTCCGCCGTCCGTAACGAGCCCGAGAGCGGACAACAGCTCGCTCATATCTCCAAAATCACTGGCCGAGAAAGCGCTCATCGTATCTGCCCCTTGAACCTGAATCGGGCTTGGCTTTCGATCGTGAGCTGACCCCGCTGTGCAATGAGGGCGCGGGGAACAAGACGTTCGTTCTCGACATCACGCCCTGATGCGCCGGCCATGCTTACGACGGCATCCATCAGCGCGCCGTAGGCGAGGGCGATCAATGCGTCGCCCCAGACATGGGCAACGACGGCATTTCCGGCCGGGCGCAATACGGTCGCCGCGACGAGGCCGGCCAGGCGATCCTCACTGCCGACAGCAAAGGGTACCTGCATCACTGCCTTCAGCCGGTCAGCGACTACCGGAATATCGATCCGGATCTGGCCCTTGGTGACGGCGGCCTTGATCCGATCGACATGTACGATGATCTGATTGACTCCGTCGTCCCAGACCACGCTGTTCTGAGCGTCTGATCGGGCGACAGCGGCCAGACGCAGAAGGCGCGTCAGTGCGGACGAGGCGACCGGCAGGTCGACACCTTTGTCGCCTATGGGCAGCGGATGAAGCGGGAGAGTTTCGGGAAGATGTTCACGAATCGATTTCATCACCGCGGTCGTGACGAAATCCAGCGTGTCGACCGTAGGGAGGTCCGATCGCGATGTTATCGCCGATACCAGCGTGGTCAGTTCGCCGGCTTTCAGTACGGAAACATTAACGCCACCGGGTTTCTCCAGACGTTCTGCTTCGGTTCCTGAGAGGCCTGAGGGGCGGATATCCTTCAGAATCTCCTTGAGACGACGGCGTGCGTCTGGCGAGAGATCTTCCGCTTCGCCCAGATTCCGAAGTCTTTTCTCGAGTTCTTGCGCACTTATGCTGGCTCTAGGTGTCGGACGGCGACTCATGACTCCCCCTCACCGGCGTTTCACGTCAAGGCCTGCAAACAGCCCATTCCATGTAAACGCCATCCAGAGATGACGGAGTTCTCGGATCGTCCGAGTCTTTACTTCCTGGTCGAGCGAAGTATCAGATCAGCGGCAAATCCGAAAACGAACCAGGTTGCAATGAATCCGGTTAACTCAAGGGTGAAGCTGCCCCATTTGAAGTAGATCTGAGCGATGAACAACGCTGCGAGAAACGGAAGCAGTTCCCGTTCGAGAATAGCCCTGAAACTGTGTGTCTTGATCAGCGAATACACGACAGCCCCCTTAATAGTCCGACTATTAGTCGGGTTTTTGGTATAGTAAAGACGACTGTTACCCCAGAGTCAACATTCATCCGACGAACGTCACGGATGAGAATTTTCGGAATGTTTCGGCCGAACCGTCCGGAAATTGTCCGATTTCCGTGCCAGTCGCGATCCCTGACTCGGCGTCTCAAACGGATCGAGCGAAGTGCGTTGGCTCCAATTCAGGAGTACGCGTTTCCAAACGCTGTCCGTTCATGGTTTGAGCCGGTAGACATTCGTTGCACGCTGTTCGAAACCAACGCGTCGGTAGAGCCGATTGGCGGCTTCGCGCTCGGGGCGCGAGGTCAGATCCAAGGTCTTGGCTTGCAGCGTACGGGCCAGTTCGACAGCCGTTTCCAGCAGGGCCTGTGCGACGCCGCGGCCGCGATCGGCTTCATTGACGATGACATCCTCGATCCAGGACCGCACACCGGTCGGGATGCGGAACGCGGCGAGGGTGAGTGCTCCCAGCAGACGGCCGTCTTCCCTGGCCGTCAATATGTGTGTCGCATCGGAATCAATGATGGCGCGCAGCTCTGCCTCGCCCAGCGGTAGGGCAGAGCTGGATAGTTGAGGTAGCAGCTCATTGAGTTCCGACAGCAAGGTTACTTCGAAACGGGTCACCAGTTCGATCTGCATGTTCGGGTCCATAGGCGTCGACGAGAACCCAAGTGTAGCCGTCGTCGAATGTGCCGGATTATCGCGAGTCTTGCTGAATCAGTGTCGAATCATCGGGCCCGACACGCTGCACCAAGGATTGCACGGCTGAGGCCGACTCCTCTACTCCTCGGCGAGTTCGGCTTCCCAGCTGATGATGTGCTTGGCTGGCACGAGTTCGCGCAGGCGCGGCATGATGCGTTGGATCACCTCCGGCTCGTCGAACACCTCCAGCACCAGAGGCAGGTGGACGTTCAGGCGCAGCAGATCGTCAGCCTGCACGACCCCGTGCGCGCCAAAGCCGGCGACACCGCGGAACACGCTCGCGCCGCGTACCTTGTGTTCGTCGTGCAACAGGTGAAACAGTTCCTTCATCAGGTTGTGGTGATCCTGGGTCTTGTCGCCTTCCTTGAAGTACAGACGAACGATTTTAACGGTGCTGGACATGATCAGGCTCCGAGATTGCGAGACAGGAAGGCGCCAAGGATGGCGGCGAACAGCGACAGCACGACGGAAGCGCCGATATAGAGCAGGCCGCGCAGTGTCTCGCCGCCCTCGAACAGGTTCATCGTCTCCAGGGAGAAGGTGGAGAAGGTGGTGTAGGCGCCTAGGCCACCGGTAAGCAGACCGGTACGCAGAGCGGGCGCCATGGTGATGCGCTCCAGCGTTTCGAAGAACAGGAAGCCCATGAGAAAGGAGCCGAGTACGTTGATGGTCAGCGTGGCCCAAGGAAACTGATTCCCGAACAGAGTCTGCACCAGCAGCGTTTGACCGTAGCGAGCCCAGGCGCCGAGCGCGGCGAACATGGCGATGGAAAGCAGGGTCAGGGGCATGAGGTCTCCTTTGTTGTGATGATCATGGGGTCAATAGAAAAATACTGCCGCGAACACGGCAAGCAACAGCAGGCCGACGATGGCGATGTAGTCGTTGAGAAAGCCGGATTGTAGCCTGCGGAAGGCATGGGCCGCGCGTTCCACCAGGCTCACGGCGGGTTTGAACAGCAGCGGTGTGAATATACTGGACTGCGTATAGCCGAAGCGCAGAGCGCGTACGAAGTAGCGCTGGCTGGCGTAGTCGCGCCGCGTGTCGTTGGTCGGTCGATACACGAAGCCGTAGAACACGCGCATGGCATTGGAGAATGCGAGCGACGTGGTGGCAGTGCGCGGCGCCACGGGCAGACCGCCGCTCCACAGCGGTGCGCGACGCAGGCCGCGGCGTCCGACAGCCAGCCATACCGCGAACAGCGCCGGCAGGGAAAGCAGAGGGCCAACGAGCATCAGCATAGCTGGGGAGATGAAGGCGAATCCTGCACTGAGCGGCACCAGCAACGCTCCGTGCACCATCGCAGGCGCTGCATGCACGATCCCCTCAGGCCAGGAGTTGGCGGCCAGCAGCGGCAGCAGCCAGACCAGCACTACCGCGAGCCCCGGCACGGACAGGCCGTTAATCAACACCGCCAGACGATAGCGTGCAGCGGGCGCTGCGCCTTCTCCGCGGCCGAGCAGGCCTACGCCGAGCAGCTTGACGAAGGTGGCCAGAGCGAGGGCGGCCGTCAATGCGACGCCGGCACCCGCGAGAGCAAGCGCTATTCGTGGGCCTTGGCCGTGTAGAGCGAAGTCGTGAAAGATGGTCTGGAACAGATACCATTCGCTGACGAAGCCGATGGTCGGCGGCATGGCGGCCAGGCTCATGCCGGCGAACACCGCCCCCAGGCCAAGCGTCAATGGTGCCCGGCGCAACAGCCCGCTCGGTTCGATGGCGTAACTGCCGGCTGCGGAGCGCACGCCGTCAGCGGTGAACAGCAGCGTCCCCTTGGCAAGGGCGTGGCCGCCAAGGTGGATCAGGCCGACCAGAAAAGCGAGGGCGGCAAGCTGCGCTTGAGCCTGCGCACGGAAGACCAGTGCTGCGCCGAGTGCGACCACTGCCAGACCGGCGTTCTCGGCCGTGGAATACCCGAGTAGTCGGCGCCAGTCGCTTTCCTGCAGGGCGAAAAGAATAGCGAGTATGGCCGATACGGCGCCCAGCGCCAGCAGAACGATACCTAGCGTCATGGCCACCGCGCCGCCCGGCGCCCAGTCCAACAGCGCACGGGCGAGCACGAACCACGCCGCGTTGAGAAACAGGCCCGAGAGCAGCGCGCCGCTGCTACCGGAGGCGCGGCCGTAAACGTTCGGGAACCATTCGTAGAAAGGCAGCAGGCCGAGTTTGGCCCCGGTGCCGACGATGAACAGCAATCCGAGCAGCATCGCCGGCCAGAACCCGATGTTCTGAAAGCGTTCCGCGACCGCCGCGAAACCGGGGCCACCCGTACCGAGCGCGCTCAGCGCCAACAGCAACGCCACGGCGCCTACTTCCAACAGCGCGAGCATGAACAATCCGGCGATTCCGCCTTCAGCGTCGTCGCCGTCGGCCAGCAGCATCAGCGCTCCGCCCAGGCTCATCGCTTCCCAGGCGATCAGCAACGCTATGCCGTCGCGCAGGCCGAATACTCCCAGCGCACCGAGCAGTCCGAGCGCGGCGCCGAAGGTCCAACGGTCGGAACCGCCCCGTCCCGAGCCTCCCAGAGCGGCTGCACAGCTAGCCGGTAGCGCAGCCCAGAGAATCAACCACAGCGCGGCCTCATCCAGTGAGAAATGAACGTGGAAACCACCAAGCGTGGCCAGTTGGACGACTGCACTACCGCCTTGTACAAGTCCCGTCGCGGCGCCGATCATGCAGGCTACGCCGCCGGCTGCCAGCGTCCACCGGCCCGCGCGTCCGCCCAAACCCACCAGGGCGAACAGCGCCGCAAATATCCACAGAATAGTGGCCACCGCGATCCAGGACAGCACCGGCTCAGTCGCGTGCATGTTCGTTCTCCTCCGCCCCGCGGCGTGGCGGACGGCGTTCCAGCAACACCAGCAGCGCGTCTATGAACGCAGCGGGATTGGGTGGACATCCGGGCAGCCAGAGATCCACCGGCAGGATTCCCTCCACGCTCTCATAGCAGGCGTATCCTCCGCCGTTCACTCCACCACCCGTCGCGCAGGTTCCCGCCGCCATTACCCAGCGCGGCTCGGGCATGGCTGCATAGGTCGCCTCCAAGGGTGCGCGCATCGCGCGCGTCACCGGCCCGGTCACCAGTAGCAGATCGGCAAAACGCGGCGAGGGCGTGAAAAAGATGCCCAGCCGATGCAGGTTGTAGAACGGGTTGTTGAGCGCCTGGATCTCGGACTCGCAACCGTTGCAGGAACCGGCGTCGACGTGGAGCACGTGCAGGCTGCGCCCGAAAGCGCGTTCGATCGCGGTGCGCGCTTGTGCTTCGCGTTGAGCAGTAACGCCACGCAGGGCCTCGCGATCGCGGGTACCGAAGGCCCAGTCGTGAGTGGCTTCAAGCGCCTCTTCGGGGCAAATTTCGACGCAGAGTTGGCAGGCGATGCAGCGCCCGTAGTCGAGCGTCGCTGCGTTTTCGCCGGTCAGGCTCAGTGCGCCGCTCGGACAGCTGTCCACGCAGGCCGAACAGTCCGGTGCGCAGCGTTCGGCTTTGAGGCGCGGCATACCGATGACGCCGTCCTGGCCGGTTGGCCCGTCGCGAAGAGGCCAGCCTGTGGTGGCGCGTCCGGCGCGTAGGCCGGTTAGTGTCCAGAAGGGCATCTGATCTCTCCTTTCTGGGTATTTTCGGTTAAGCGTCGGGGCGCTGTTTCAGGCGCGTTGCCGCGTTCGGGAAAAAGCAACGGCCTCGATTCGCGCGCGAAACCACCCGCCAAAGGCGCTCGAATAATAAAAGTCATCACCGATCGCACCCCGCAACGGTAAGGCCGAAACTCGCTTCGTTGATGGCGTAGTCCATCATATTGGTGTCATGGACGGTGTATGGGAACACACGCCAGTTGGAGAACGATGGGGATTTGATTTTGACCCGTGCTAGGCGGCCGTCCCTGCCGAACGAGATCGCGTAGAACAGTGTACCGCGGGGGGATTCGGCCCAACCCAGGCCCTCCGCTCCCACGGACGGTGCCGGCAGGGAAGAGCGAATTTCTCCGGCTTCGAGGCGTGCCAGCGCCTGGTAGATCAGGCTTAGGGATTCGTGCAGCTCGCGCATACGCACCTTCGCACGGGCGTGCGCGTCACCGTGTTCCTCGACCGGCACGTCGAAACGCAGTTGCGCATAAGCGGCATAGGGATGATCGCGGCGCATATCGCGATCGATACCCGAAGCGCGTTCGACCGGCCCGGTCGCGCCCTGGTCGTAGGCGATCCGGCGGGTGAGCGGGCCGGTGGTCATGAGCCGGTCGAGATGGCTCTGGGTATTCTCCATATCACGCAAATAGCGCTCGATGTCACGCTGCAGCTCGCGCAGCTCGCGGTCGAGGTCCGTGAAATCGAGATCGCGGCGCAGCCCGCCGGGTGCAAGCAGTGAGCGTGGCAGTCTACTGCCGGTATGGCGGGCGATGAGCTGTTTGACGCGTTCCTCCAGAAGCAGTCCCTGCGCCTCGCCGACCTTGAGCGTAGTGGTCTGACACAAATGACCGAAGTAGTGCAGGTGGTTGTACAGACGCTCCAACTCGGCGAGGATCACTCGCAGCTGCTGTGCCCGCTTGGGAACGATGAGATCGAGTGCGTCCTCTACCGCCTGGCAGTAGGCCAGGGCGTGAGCCAGGCTGCCGACTCCGGAGACTCGCTCCGCCAGCACGACTGCCTGCGCAGCCGTACGGCCTTCGAAGCGCTTTTCCATCCC
>NZ_JARRQY010000029.1:0-37503 GCF_037381185.1 Acidihalobacter sp. | reverse complement strand
CTATTACGCCTGGTCGACCCGCGCGCCCAGTGCCCGTGCGACAGAGAACGAACGTCTGCTGGAACGGATTCGAGAGATCCACGACGACAGCGGTGGCGTCATCGGTGCGCCCCGCATGCACGAAGACCTGGTTGGCGAAGGTGAGTCGGCCAGCCTGAACCGCATTGCCCGGCTGATGTCTGCGCAGGGCATCCAGGGCTAGCCTCGCAAGAAGCGTAAACGTCTGGGGCGTCCCAACGTGCGTCCTACGGGCATCGAGAATCATCTGGAGCGGGACTTCACGGCCCTGGAGCCGCAGAGCAAGTGGGTGACCGACATCACCGAGATCAAGACGCTGGAAGGTAAGCTGTTTCTCTGCGTCGTGATCGACCTGTTCAGCAAGCGGGTCATTGGCTGGGCCATGCATCACCGGCAGGATCGCCACATGGTGATCCGGGCTGTCGAGATGGCGATCTGGCAGCGCCAGGAAGTCACCCAGGTGATTTTGCATTCAGATCGAGGCTGTCAGTTCACCAGTGGCGACTATCAGCGTTTTCTGCGCCAGAACGGGCTAATCAGCAGCATGAGTGCTGTAGGTCATTGCGGGGACAACGCCGCCTGCGAAGGTTTTTTCGGCGTACTCAAGCGAGAGCGGGTTAACCACCGTCGTTATCGCACCCTCAACGAAGCTCGGGCTGATTTGTTCGACTACATCGAACGATTCCACAATCCGCGTATGCGTCGTAGAGTGGCCAAGCAAGATCAAAAGTTTTCAGCCGTTTTAAACCGTCCGTGAAAACGGGGTAGAACCCCAGTTGGGCAACGCAGGACCAGTGCAGGCGCACTCGGGTCAAGCGAGGGACGACGGCCAGGGCCAGTAAGCCGGCGACGCCCATGCCGCTAGCCTGCAGCGTGGCAGCCAGTCGGTAGTCGGCCTGCTGATGCACGAAGGCGAAGATGGCGATAACGATCAGCGTGCGGGCAAGGATAGTGAACACGGTGATATGGCGCATGCGTTCCAGTCCCTGGAACAGCCAGACCGGAAACAACACGCTGCCCACGACCATCAGATAGACCAAGACGTATAAGGGCCAATCCTGGGCGAAACTGGGCACGAGCCAGACGATCAGCAGCATCGCTCCGAATCCGATCGTCATCAACGCAGCTTTGACGATCATCACAGCGCTGAACAAGCTCGACAGCTTGGCCGGATCGTCGCGCACCAACGCCACGGCGCGGGTCGCACTGAGGTTAAAACCGTAGTCGGTCAGCACCACGAAATACTGAATGAATGCCTGCGCAAAAGCGATCCGCCCGAAATTCTCCGGACCGAGCACGCGCACCAGATAAGGCACCGTGATCAGCGGCAGCACATAGTTCGCGCCCTGCAGCACGAACAGGGAAACGATGTTCTTGCGTAAGACGCTCATCGCGTACGGGGCTGCGCAGCTGATCGGCCATGCAGTGCCGCCCCCCGCTGCGATTGGCTATCAGCATGGCACGTCGACAGCGCGTCATATGGCTGGCGGTTCATCACGCAGCGCCTTCTAATCACAGTCGGCAGCGCAATCAAGCGCTCTTCATCGCACGGCGCACAGCATCCCAATAACCGGCTGCGCCCGCCGCCAGCAGGGCGAGAAAAATTCCTGCAACGAAAGCCAGAATGACAATCGCCTTGCGCGACAGGCCGACGGGCTGTATGGAGCGCACCGGTTCGGCGATCAGCTGTGTGCCCTGGATGTTGTTCAGCTGATCATGCAGCTTGTTGATCGAGATTTGCTGCGCCTGCACGTCACGTGCATGCTGCGCATCGAAATTCTGATAGTCGAGCTTGGTGCGTTCGACCACGGCCTGCTGGGAAAGCTGCCGCTGAGTGTTGTTGGCCAGGGCGGCTTCGGTTTCGGCAATCTGCTGCGGCAGGGTCACACTGAGCTGCTGGTTGATGTTGGTCAGCTGACTGAGATTTTGCTGGATCTGGTTGCCTAGCAGCATGGCGGTCATCGCCTGGGTCGGAGTCGCGGCCCGAGCGCTGGACAAGCCGTCGCGGCGCGCCTTGGCGAGGTAGTCGCCCAGATCCTTGGCCAAGCCCTTGTACAACTTGACGGATTGGTTGAGACCCGTCTGCTTTTTCTGCAACACGCCATGCTGCTGCTCAAGGTTCGCCAGCTTGGCCTGAGCCACCAGCCAGGCCTGTTTCAGCGCCGCCTTGGCCGCCGCAATGCGCTGGGGATCCTGCAGCCTGGCGAGATCGATCTTGGTGTGATTCAGCTCGGCCTGGATATTGGCCTTATAGGCTTCGATCTGAGCGGAGGTATTCTGCGCAAGCAACGATGCCGCGGCTTTTTCGACGGAAACGAAGGCTGGCTGCAGAGCCAGAGTCCCCTTACCGGACAAAACGACCACGTCGCTGTCTTTGGACGTTTGCACATCGATCTTGAGCTTGCGCGCGTCGAGCTTATGCGCATCCGCGTAGTGAGTCACCGCGGTGTCGACCAAGCCATTCTGCAACAAATCGCCGGCTGACTGAGGGGACAACAAGCGCACCGTATGCCCATCGGTCGTGGTGTATGCCGCCAGCTGAATCGCCGCCTTATAGCCGTAACTCGGTTGCTTTAACAGCGCCACCATCAAGCCCAACACCGTACAAACGACGACTACGGCGAGGATCAACTTCCAACGCCGTAACAGGGCTACCCCCAGATCGACCAGATCGATTTCGTCCTGCGCATAGCTTTTGATTTGCTGTTCTGGGGCCACACTTAGCCCAGTGGGTTGCTGCCCCATGCCTTGAGATCCTTGCCGATAGCTTTTGCTATTGAACGTTGCGCCCGCGGGTTCGACAACCAAGCGGGTCATGAGTTTTCTACAGCGCTATTAATAGCGCTGATCGTCAAAAATAACACAGTAAAGGGGGGTATTCGACACCTATATCCTCGGTATCGCATCTCGCGCTCTAGCTGCCGTACTGGCACCCCACCCACTCGCGATACTCACCGCTGAGGATCGGCCGCCACCAGACCTCGTTGGCCAGATACCAGGCCACGGTTTCCTTCAAACCGCCCTCGAAACTGTGCACTGGCGTGTAGCCCAGCTCTCCGCGCAGCTTGCGCTCGTCGATGGCATAGCGTCGGTCGTGGCCGGGGCGATCCTTGACGAACTCGATGTGGCGGGCGTGCGGTGAGTCCTCGGGGCGCAGTTCGTCCATTACGGCGCACAGGCCTTCGACCACCTGCAGGTTGGTTCGTTCCGCACCGCCGCCGACATTGTAGGTTTCGCCCACCCGGCCGCTTTCCAGAATCAGCTCGATGCCGTGGCAGTGATCTTCGACGTGCAGCCAGTCGCGTACGTTCTGCCCATCGCCGTAGATCGGCAGCGGCTTGCCGTCGAGCAGGTTGAGGATGCACAGCGGAATGAGTTTTTCCGGGAACTGCAGCGGCCCGTAGTTATTCGAGCAGTTGCTGATCGTGGTGGCGAGACCGTAGGTGTGATGATAGGCGCGCACTAGATGATCGGATGCGGCTTTGCTGGCGGAATACGGCGAATTGGGCGCGTAAGGCGTGGTTTCGCTAAACGCCGGATCGTTCGGCCCCAGCGAGCCGTACACTTCGTCCGTGGAGACGTGGTGGAAGCGATGGCCGGGCCGCGATTCATCGCCGTCGAGCCAAACCGCACGCGCGGCTTTCAGCAGACTGTGCGTGCCGACGATATTGGTGTCGATGAAGGCGCCGGGCCCGGCGATGGAGCGGTCGACATGGCTCTCGGCGGCAAAGTGCACCAGGGTGTCGATGCCCTCCTCGCGCAACAAGCGCTCGACCAGCGCTTCGTCGCGGATGTCGCCGTGGACGAAACGAAACTCGGGGCGCCCCTCGGCGCCGGCGAGACTGGCCCGGTTGCCGGCATAGGTCAGCACATCCAGCACCACCAGCCGCCCGCCGGGATGGTTTTGCAGCCAGTAATGTACGAAGTTGGCGCCGATAAAGCCGGCGCCACCGGTGACGAGCAGGCGTTTGGGAGTCAAATTATTCATTGTGGCTACTTTGCTGGAGGGGAATCGCCCCGATTGATTTCGTTGATTTTCGGCTGATCGGTTCCTGGTGGATGCGCTGCGCTTATCCACCTTACCGAAGCCGCCCGATAAGGCATTCCTCAGGCGGCACTTACTTCCTACGGCTCGATGTGCAAATGCTCCGCCGCGTACTGGCGAATCCGCAGCCAATCGGCATGCATCTCATGGGTGAAGCGACAAGCGCGAGTGAGTTCGCTGGCCAGATCGGCTGGATGCTCGATGTATTCGTGCACCAGGCGGTTGCGCAAACGCCTCATCGCAATCCAGTCGTCGGCCGACTCGACCAGGCCCAGACGCTCCAGCCTGCCGAGATTGTCGATCGCCGCGAAAACGCTTTCCCCCGCCGCTCGCAACAACACGGGAATCAGTTTATCCACGGCGGTATCCTGCATGCGCGCAAACTTGGCACCGAAGGATTCCAGACGGTCGATGCCGGTGGCGTTGGCCAACAGCGCTTCAGCGCGGGCCTCGCTCACGTCGCAGTCATCCCCCAGCAGCCGCTGACGAACCGCGAGCAGGTGCTCATCCTCCCGCGCGACTAGCGCGAGCAAGCGGCCTAAGCGTTCGGCTTCGTCATATGACGCTGCGCTCACAGAACGACCCCCGTGCGCATGGCTTGCAGATCGATGGACCGCGGAACCGCACCGCGCGGATGAACCACAATGTCAATGCGCCGGTCGCCGAGCCTGCGAATCAGGCGAGCGTAGAGTTTGAGTTCGCGATCGAGCAGCTCGGCGGGCTCTCCATCGGCCTCGATGTGCAAGTCGATGTCACCGCCGCGCTTGGCATCGTCCGTACGCGAGCCGAACAGGCGCACGGTGGCGTCGGGACCGAAGATACGGGCCGTTTCAGCGACGATAGCGCGGCGTTGGGCTTCGGATAAACGCATGGTTCGGGTAGTAGCAGCCGACTTGTCGGCCATTGTACTGGCAAATGCGCGCCGGCGCGGCTTGAGCAAGGCGGCCGAACAGCAAGGTAGGGTGGATAAGCGCAGCGCATCCACCATGAGCCGCGGAAGCCGCAGAGCTCTCAGTCAGCCGTGTTCATTGCGTTGCGAGAGACCGCCCCGGCTTGTTCTGCCAGCTCGCCCAATACCGCGCGTAGCGCCTCTCGCCAATGCAGCGCGGGACGGCCCAGCGCGGACCAGGTGGCACTCTTGTCGAGCACGGTGAACGGCGCGCGCGGCGCGGGGGTGGGATATTCGGCGGTGGTCAGTGGCGCCACCGGCACCGCGCGCTCCAGCAGACCGAGCGCCAGCGCCTCGTCGCGGATCGCCAGGGCGAAGTCATACCACGAGGCCACGCCGGCGTCGGTCCAGTGCTGAATGCCGGACAGGCCGGCAGCGAGCATGGCCCACAGCGCCTCGGCCAGGCCGCGGGCGCTGGTCGGCGTGCCGATCTGGTCGGCCACCACGCCCAGACGATCGCGCTCGCGCATCAGCCGCAGCATGGTGCGCATGAAGTTGTGACCTTGAGCGGCGTAGACCCAGGCGGTGCGCACGATCAGCGCCCGCTCACCCAAGACCTCGGCCGCGGCGCGCTCGCCGGCGAGTTTGCTGGCGCCGTAGACGCCGAGCGGATGGGGCGCATCATCGGGCCGGTAGGGGCGACCCTGGGCGCCGTCGAAGACAAAATCGGTGGACACCTGGGCGAGCCGCGCACCCTGCGCCTGCGCCGCCTCGGCCAGATGGCGCACGGCCTCGGCATTGACCACATAGGCCTGCGACGCCTCGCTCTCGGCGCGGTCCACCGCGGTATAGGCCGCGGCGTTGACGATCCACTCGGGGTCGAACTCGGCACAGTAGCGCCGCACGGCCGCGGCGTCGGTAATGTCGAGCTCGGCATGGGTCGGTGCCGCCAGCACCGCGCCGGCGGGTGCCGTGCGCTGCAGTTCGCGGCCGAGCTGGCCGCCGGCGCCGGTGATCAGCACCCTCATGGGTAGTATTCCGCGTCGCGAAAGGCTGCGCCGCGTGCGTCCTTCTCCGACACCAGCGGCGCGGCATGGGTCGGTATCGGCCAGCCGATACCGAGTTCCGGATCATCCCAGCGAATGCAGCGCTCATGCTCGGGCGCGTAGAACTCCGTACACTTGTAGACGAAGTCGGCCGATTCGCTGAGCACATAGAAGCCGTGCGCAAAACCGGGCGGCACCCAGAGCATGCGGTGATTGTCCTCGGAGAGTTCCTCGCCGACCCAACGCCCGAAAGTCGGAGAGGAACGGCGCAGATCCACGGCGACGTCGAACACCCGCCCGGTGATGACGCGCACCAGCTTTCCCTGCGGGCGTTCGATCTGATAGTGCAGCCCGCGCAGAATGCCTTGGCGCGAACGGCTGTGGTTGTCCTGCACGAACTCCGCGTCGAGACCACCCTCGCGGAACTTGGCCTCATGCCAGGTTTCGAGGAAGAATCCGCGCGCATCGCCGAACACGTCCGGCTCGACGACCACGACATCGGGTATTGCGGTAGGCATGAAACGCATCAGTTCGGTTCTTCGCCTTCGATCAACTGCATGAGATAGTCGCCATAGCCATTCTTGCGCAACGGCTCGGCGAGGCGCGCGACTTGCGCGGAATCGATATACCCGAGCCGCCAGGCGATCTCCTCTGGACAGGAGATTTTCAGCCCCTGGCGCTTTTCGACCACCTCGATGAAGTTGGCGGCATCGAGCAGCGCTTTGTGCGTCCCCGTATCCAGCCAGGCGGTGCCGCGGCCAAGCTGGGTAACCCTCAGATCACCCTCGGCCAGATAGGTTCGGTTGACGTCGGTGATCTCCAGCTCGCCGCGTGCCGACGGCCGTATGCTCTTGGCAATCTCGACCACCCGCTGGTCGTAGAAATAAAGGCCGGTGATGGCGTAGCTCGACTTCGGCTTTGAAGGCTTTTCCTCGATCTCCAGCGCCCGGCCGTCATCATCAAAACTCACCACGCCGTAGCGCTCGGGGTCGGTCACGTGATAAGCGAAGACCTGCCCACCGCGCTCGATGCGGGCGGCGGCCTGCAACTGGCGGCCCAGGCCGGGGCCGAAAAACAGGTTGTCGCCGAGCACCAGAGCGACCGGTTCATTGTCGATAAAGCTCTCACCGATCAGAAAGGCCTGCGCGAGGCCATCCGGCGAAGGCTGTTCGGCGTAGGAAAGGGTCAGCCCCCACTGCGATCCGTCGCCCAGCAGCCCCTGGAAACGCGGCAGATCGGCGGGCGTGGAGATGATCAGGATATCGCGTATCCCCGCCAGCATCAGCGTGGACAGCGGATAGTAGATCATGGGCTTGTCGTATACCGGCAGCAGCTGCTTGCACACGGCGTGCGTGAGCGGGTACAGACGCGTGCCGGACCCGCCGGCGAGAATGATGCCCTTCATCTGTTATCTCTGTCGATTCGATACAGCAAGTGGCCGGCAGAATGCGGCGGCGCCGAAGACAATCTGCCCTCGAATGGCGGCATTCTACCAAACTCGCCCACGGCGTTTGCACGACAACCCCCACCCGTCCACCGCCCGGCAACCTGAAACGTCAATCCATTGAGAGAACAGGCCCCCTCAGGCCGAACGCTCCAGGCATCGCGGCATACTGCCGAAGGACTCCCCAGTCCACACAAACATTACGGGGAACATGTCCTGATCTTAATCATGCCGGGCTTCGATAGCTGCCATCCTCTCTCAGGACATCTCGCTGAACAGGCGAGCCATTCACTGCCACAGCGACAGGAGTCAGGACATGACGATCTCCGGTCTAGCAGGCTGTTGAAATTCTACTCATACGGCGCGATAGCGCGTCAGAATCGGGCTCAAAATGCTCATTTACACCCCGTAAACTGCGCTTTTTCGCCCAATTCTTCCTTCTCTCGCACTCGCCTGAGCGAATTTCAACAGCCTGCTAGGTACGAACCCCAGTCTCTATCAAGGCACGCAGCAGACCATTGCCGCGCGACGCGACAACAACTTCCGACAACTCGGCCAGGCGCTGCAATCGGGCAACCTGGGCGCGGCTCAACAGGCCTTCGCCTCGTTTCTGCAGACCTTCGGCAGCACACAAGGCAGCTCGACCTCCCCGCTCGGCGCCCTGACCCAGGCGCTTCAATCCGGCAACCTGGGTGCGGCTCAACAGGCCTTCGCGGCCCTGCAGGGACCGCAACAGCAAACTCCGTCCGGAAGCACTGCACAACACACCGCCGGCTCGGATGGCGACGGCGACGGAAGCTCGATGCACGTCACCGCCTGACCAACCGCCTAGCGGGCGAGCCATACGCAGGCTCGCCCGCCCTCTCTCGACACCGATCACCCGTACCGACACGAACAAATCGCCGCAGACCGGATAGGCGCACACCTCTGTCTCTCCCTTTCGAGTGTCCCCCGCCACAAAACCGGCCACGCTACGCAGCAAACACCCTCCACACGCATTTGGATTGCGCAGCACTGCCCGTCAACGGACAATGGCCGTTTTCGCAGGCATCACTGCTCACCCGATCCGGCTCCGCTGCTTTCATTCCCATACCAGACACATGAAACGTCACCCCATGTTCGGCCTGTTTCTGGCCCTGGCCGGCGGTCTCGCCATCACGCCCGACACGCTGTTCATGCGCTGGTCGCACATGGGCGGCTTCCAGATGCAAGCCTGGCGCGGACTGTTGACGGGAGCGACGCTGATCGGCGCTTGGTGTCTCTTTCCTCACGCTACGCGGCGCGAGGATTTACGCGCATTGCTGTCCAGCGAGGGCCTGATGATCGTGTTCTGCCAGTTCATCAGTGCTTCCGTGTTCACGCTGGGGATCGCCCAGGCACCGGTCGCAGTGGTGTTGTTCGGACTCGCCTCCGTGCCGGTGTTCTCCGCAATCTTCTCCTATCTGCTGATACGTGAGGAAACCCACTGGTCCACATGGGCCTCCATCGTCGCAGTGATGACCGGCATCGGCATCGCGGTGTTCGATACCGCACCGGGCTCGCATTCGGTGATGGGCAGCCCGGTGCTCGGCGCCTGGGCCGGACTCGGCGTCGCCATGGCGCTGGCGCTCAACTTCATCTCGATTCGTCGTAATCCAAAGGTTTCGATCCTGCTGTCGTCAGGCAGCGGCGCATCGTTGGCGGGCGCTGCCGCATTGATCGTCATCGGCCCCGCCGCCATGCTGCAGGGCCACATATGGGCAATCGCGGTCACGGGACTGCTGATCCTGCCGGTATCGTTCTTCTCGCTGGGCTCGGCCACGCGCTACACCATGACGACGAACGTCAGCCTGTTCATGCTGGTGGAGACCGTCCTCGGACCGTTCTGGGTCTGGGCCGGAACAGGCGAGCGCCCGACCGACGCCATGATCGCGGGCGGAGGGCTGGTAGTGAGCAGCCTCGCGCTCTATCTCTGGTACGCCGGGCGGCGACAGACGCGGAAATATACTGAGGCGATCGGTCAGCAAAGCTGACGAAGCCACGCCTCGCCGGAACAGGCACCTCCGGCCCGCTACCGGGCATCTTCGAAATATATGAACGACGCGGACAAGATTGGCCGCTTTATTCCTTCATCGGCAGGTTCAACATATATGAAGCCGACAAGCGACTGTTTGCCTTACCGATCATCGAACACAGGAAGACCACGTCATGAGCCAGGCCTCGAACAACCGCATGCCCACGCTGTACATTCCACACGGAGGCGGCCCCTGCTTTTTCATGGACGTGCCGCCCGGAATGCCGGCGGACATGTGGGACCGCATGGAAGAGCACTTGCGCAACATCGGGCGGTCGCTGGAGCCTCGCCCCAAGGCGGCGCTGGTAATCTCGGCACACTGGGAAGCGCCCCACCCCACCCTGAACACGGCCCGCCAACCCTCGCTGCTGTTCGACTACTACGGTTTCCCGGAACACACCTATCACCTGAGCTACCCCGTATCGGGATCGCCGGAGCTGGCAGCGCGCGTGCGCGAGCTGCTGGCCGAGGCCGGCATCGAGTCGGGGAGCAACGAACAGCGCGGCCTGGATCATGGCGTATTCGTACCTTTCAAAGTCATCTACCCCAACGCCGACATCCCGATCGTTGAAATGTCACTGCGCCACGGCCTCGATCCGGCCGAGCATCTCGCCATCGGGCGCACCCTGGCGCCGCTGCGCGACGAAGGCGTTCTGATCGTCGGCAGCGGCATGAGCTTTCACAACCTGCGTACGCTGCTGGCCGGCGACGGCCGCGACGACGACACCGCCGAGGCGTTCGACGCCTGGCTCGACGATGCGGTAACCGCTCCCGACGCGCAAACCCGCAATAAGCTGCTCGCGGCCTGGAGCGAGGCACCCGGTGCGCGGGCAAGCCACCCGCGAGAGGAGCACCTGCTTCCGCTGATGGTAGCCGCCGGCGCCGCCGGCGAGGACCGTGGGCGGCGCAGCTATTCGGAAAAGCTTCTGGGCAAGGCGCTGTCGGGATTTCAGTTCGGCTAAGCTTGAGCGCGAACTGGGAGGCCCGCCCCGGCCTGTTTGCAGAGAACTCAGGCATAGGTTCGAGTAAGCGCAGCGCACCCCAACGTCGATTAGCCAACCGCGTTGGGGTGCGCTGCGCTTACCCCAGGCCACGTCTATTCATCGTATGCGATTGCAGCTTGCAGTTCCGATCCGTCGCCGTGCCCCGTCCGCAACCGCTGCCCCTGCAACCCCAGCAGAAATGTGCAGCCGATACCCCGCACATACAGCAACATCAACAAATATCCGACATTACAGTCGATTAAGAAAATCTCCTCAGAAATTGCCTTAGCTCCAGTTTCGGCCTAACCTTTGCAGCATCGCGCTGTCTACTGAGCGCACACGGCCCGTTTACGGACTCTTCCACGTAAGGAAAACTGGAGCTGGCAAGATGAACCGTCGCCACTTTCTCGCCATAGCCTCGGGTATCGCCGCAGGCGCCCTGCTTCCGACTGAACGCGCTCTTGCCCTGGAACCCGTCATTACGGCCAAGCAGGCGCAGTCGACCCGCCTGCGGGATGTCGTCGTCTGCATCGACCCTGGACATGGCGGCAGGGACCCCGGCGCGATCGGCCACCACGGCACCTATGAAAAGAACGTCGTGCTGGACATGGGCCATCGCCTGCGCCGCATGGTCGAGGCCCAGCCGGGCATGCGGCCGATCATGAGCCGCGACAAGGACCGCTATGTCAGTCTTGAGGAACGGGTGTATTTCGCCCAGAAACACAAGGCGGACCTGTTCATCGCCATCCACGCCGACGCCTCGCCCTACGAGCAGCCGCGCGGCTCGTCCGTGTACGTGTTCACCCGCCACGGCGCCACCAGCGAATCGGCGCGCGTGCTCGCCGAAAGCCAGAATCAGCTTGACCGGAGCACCGGCGTCAACGCACACGGCAACTCGCTGTTGAGCGAGACTCTATTCGACCTGGAAAGCCATGCCGCGACCAACGAGAGCCTGACGTTCGGCAGCTACCTCATGAACCACATCACGCACGTCGACCACTACCGCTACAACAGCGTGCAGCGCGCCGCATTCGTCGTACTCGCAGCCCCCACATTCCCCTCGGCTCTGGTCGAGACGGCGTTCATCTCGAACCCGGAGCAGGAACGACTCCTGCGCAACCCTGCGTTTCGCGAGCGCATGGCCACATCGCTGCTCGCCGGCATCAAAGGCTATTTCGCCAACCACGCACCGCCGGGCACGTTGTTGGCTGCCCGGGGCAATGCGCTACAGATGATGCGCGGCAACGTGTGAGGACGCTCTGAAGCGTGGCGGCATGGATGATCCGCTGCCTCGCAAAGTCCCCTCCTCCAACTTTACTGATCCGGAAGCTAATTCGCGGTTTCCGCGCTGTACCTCGCCAGCAGACCGCTGTCGACGGCATGCCGGTGCACGCGCGTGAACGTCCAGGCGGCCAGCAGGATGTACAGCAACGCCAAGCCGCCGTCCCAGGCGAGCTGAACGACGGCGACGTGCTGCCCGGGGATTGCCGCGCGCATGCCTTCGAATACGTAGGGCGCCGGCAGCAGATGGCCGACGTACTGCATCCATCCCGGTAGGTGGACACATGTATAGGCACCCGAAACCGATAGTGTTGTAATAGCGGCTTTATGCCACCATAGCCGACAAATGGATTTGTCCCGACCGCCCACGCAAGCCGGGCACCAGTTGCCAAGGAAATGGCAGAAGAACCGGCACGCCAAGCACGGCGCCGCCACGGCATGCCTACCATGCCAGTTCGTCCGAGTCGGGGGATATTGTGACAGTGTACCTGCCCTGAATCGAAAAACAGCCCATTCAGATTCACGTTCCCCCGCCGGCACACTGAATGAACCGCCTCGGCAACACTCTGCAGCATCGCACAGCACCGACTCCCGCGCCTGTCCATCCGCCGTGCCTTGCGAGCTGCGCACCTGCTCGTTCAACCGCCATGCCCCTCGTAGGCTGTTGAGACTTCACTCTTACGATACGATGGCGCGTCGAGGCCAAGCCCAAAGTACGCATCCACACCCGGCAAACTGCGTTTTTTTCCGCGACTTTTCCGGCTGTAACACTCGCCTGAGCGAGGATCAATTGCCTCCAGGCCGAACCTGCGCCGCACCCCGAAACGGCACGATTGGAGCCTGTCGATGACGGTGTCAACGCGGCGAGAAGACGATTTCGGTCCGGCCATGGACCTGTCGAGCTACGCCCCGGCCTACGGCAAGGAAATCGGCGATATTCTGCAGCGGATATCGGCCTACGTACAGCGCATGACAGCCGGCTTTGCCATCCACTTCTACGACGAGTTGACCCGCCGCTCCGAGAGCGCCGCCATACTGGACCACCTCAGCGCCGAGGAACGCACTCAACTGCAGCTCAAACAGACCCAGCACCTGAACCGGCTGATGTCACCGACACTGGTGGCCACCGACCACTGCGAACATGCCCAGCGCGTCGGCCGCATACACGAGATGGTCGGCGTCGGGCTGCCCGCACTGCTCGAGGCCTATCATCTGTACCAACGCAAGATCCACTGCATGCTGGCAGACTCCGGTCTGACCCTCATTGAGCAGGAGCGCCTGGGCCAAGCGCTGCAACTACGCCTGATGCTGGATATGGAAGCGCAGGTCAGCAGCCACTATCAGACGGAGCAGTCGACGGCCGCATTTCTGAGCGCCTTCGAAAAAGCCGTGCGCGATGTCGGCAATTTACCCGACCTACTGCAAAGCGCAATGCAGCAAATAGCCGGCGTCGAGGGAGTCTTCGCCGGCCTGTTCCTGCGCCCCGATACGCATGGCACGCTACGGATCGAAGCCGTCGGCTGCTCCGCCGGCGTGCAGTATGCCGAAAGCATGCAGAACCTGAGCATTCCCCTCATCGAGATTCGCTCCGACACGCCGGCCGGCCAAGGCCCCGCAGGCTTTGCCTGGCGCAACGGGAATATCGAGGTTGCCGAGTTCGACGACTTCGACGAACATCTACCCCCCTGGCAGGAAGTCGGCCTGGAACTCGGTTTTCGCAGCAACGCTGCAGTGCCGCTACAGGACGACTCGGGTCATCCGTTCGCCCTGCTCTTGCTGTACAGCCAATGGCCCGGTTTTTTCAACGCTCCGGCGCGCCAGACGATACTTCGGCACATACAACAGGTGTTGAGCCGCGCCGTACTGAGCTGCGAGCAGGGCCTGGTGACCCCAGCGCAGCAGCGCCGGGAATACCGCCAGCGCCTGGAACAAGGCGCCATGCGCCTGCGCTACCAGCCGATCATCGATCTGCGTACCGGCCACATACAACACGTTGAGGCCCTGGCCAGACTGTACGGTGCGGACGGCACGGCCATCTCCCCAGCCGCGTTTCTGCCCGCTTTCGGCAGGTCCGACCAGCTCCGCCTGTTTCAGCAAGGGCTGACTCAGGTATGCCGCGATTCACGCCGCTGGCGCGACAGTGGCCTGCACGTGTCGGTCAGCCTGAACCTGCCGGCAGAAGGCCTAAGCGACGATGCGTACCTCGACAGCCTTCTCGCCATACTACAGGCCGGCGAAACCGAGGCATCCCAACTCCGACTCGAGGTCCTTGAGTCGCATGAACCACTCGATCTCGCCAAGCGCGATTCGCGACTCGCGGAACTCCGCCGGGCCGGATTCTCCATCGTGCAGGATGACCTCGGCTCTGGCCATAGTTCCCTGTTGCGCATGGACCGCATCGCCTTCGACGAGGTCAAGATCGACCAGGGTTTGGTGCGCAACACCCTCGGAACACCGCAGCGAGCACTCGAATTCATCTATCACCTCACCCGCCTCGCTCACGGCTTCGGCGTCCCCGTAACCGTCGAAGGACTTGAAAGCCATGGCCTGCTGGAAGCCGCCGCGATTCTCGGCGCGGACCACGGCCAGGGCTACGGCATTGCGCGCCCCATGCCCGCAGCCGAATTCCCGGCGTGGCACGAGCGATTCGTCTACAGCATCGATCCGCGGCACCCTCGCACGCCGCTGGGCGCCCTGGCCGGCTTCCTGCTCTGGGACCAGCAGCTTGCCGCGCTGACGCGCTGGCCAGACCTGATTGAGGATTTCGTGCGTTCATCGTGTCTGGTGCAGCGCTACATCACCGGCCAGGGCCTGGAAGACACCCCACTGCAGGCATTGCTGCACAGCAATCACGCCTGCGCCCTGCGCGGGCAGAGCAGCGCCATGTACACCCATACCAAGAACGAGCTGATCAGGACGCTCGGGCAGGACTGGCTGCGCCAGCGGGACAGCAGCGATTTTTCATAAAAGAGCGAGTGCCTTGCCGCGATTCATTCGCGAGCAGCACGAACCGGGACGCTCTCTAGGCGGCGCTGGGAATCCGGATCAGGGACGAACTCTCGCTGTATGGCAAGCGGGAAGGCGAATTCCGACGGCAGGTGTTAACTCGAACTGATAGCGCGACCATCCATGGCCCGGCCCAAGCCGGGACCTGCGGGCGATTCCAGGAATCGCCCGCAGGCACGCCATCACACCCGGAACCGCCCCACGAGTTCATGCAACTCGGCAGCCATTCTGGCCAGATCGTCACTGGCCGCCCGCACATCGCGGGAAGCGCCGACCCCGTTGGCGGCCCGCTCACTGATGTCGACGATGTTGCGGTTGATATCCTCCACCGTCTGCGACTGCTGCTCGGTGGCGGAGGCGATCTGCCGATTCATCTCACTGATCGCCCCGATTTTCTCCACCACGGACTCAAGGCGCTGACTCGCTTCCTCGGCCAGACCGACCGCCCCTTCGACGTTCTCCTGTCCGGTCGTCATGGACTTGGCGGTCGTACGCGAGCCCTGCTGGAGCCGCTCGATCATCTCGCGCGTGTCCTCGGTCGACTGTTGCGTACGGTTAGCCAACATACGGACTTCATCAGCGACCACCGCGAATCCGCGTCCCTGCTCGCCTGCCCGTGCAGCCTCAATGGCTGCGTTCAGAGCAAGCAGGTTGGTCTGCTCGGCCACGCTCTGAATGACGTCCAGCACCCCGCTGATGTTGTCAGCCTCCTGCTCCAGCACCTGCACCTGATCCACCGTCTGACCGACCTGACCCGCCATCGCGCGCACCGCATCCAGGGTGCCCAGCATGACCTGCTTGACACGCCCCGCCTCATCGTCCGCAACGGATGCGGATTCGGCCGCCTGATTGAGGTTGTGCGTGATTTCCTGAATCGTCACGGTCAATTCATTGGAAGCAACGCTGACCTGATCTGCGGCCGCATGCTGGCCGTCGGCGGTGTCCTGCGACTGCGTACTGGTGGCCGTGAGCTGCTCGGCCGCCGAACTGAGCTGCGACACATTGCCCGTGATGCGTGAAATGATGTCCTGCATCATCGCCAGAAAATCGTCAAAACCACCCGCCAGGCGGCCAAGTTCGTCCTTGCGCATCACGTTCAAACGCAGAGTCAGGTCACCGCGGCCGCTGTTCAGGTCCTGTATCCGCGCCATCATCAGACTCAAGGGCCGCGTGATCAACAACGGGAAAAACAGCGCGATCAACACACAAAGACCAACGACCAGGACCAATGAGATAAACGAAACCAGCCCGGCGTACTGGCTGGTGGCGCCTGCGGCCGCCACGAGCCCAGCGGCACGCTTCTCCACCTTCTCGGTCAGGACGTTGAGGTGTTCCCGCGCCCGCTGAAACGCATCGTCAGCCTGTCCCTGGCTGAGCGCGCGCGCTTTCGCCCGGCTGGCGTCTGTATTTTCCCGCAGCGCAGCGACGACCTCGTCCGAAAGCTTTTTCCATGCCGGCAGATCCTTGTTCCAGCCTGCCATTTCGGTGTTCATCCCAAGCACTTTGACCAGGCTGGCGAACTTCGCCGCTCTATCCACGGCTTGCTGAATGTTTTCCAGCCGGAACTGGTTCAATTTCTTGAACGCGTCGCTCGTGGGATCAATAATCAGCATGGTCCGCTCGGCATCCTGCGCCTGGTAGAGATCACGGTCCGCCTGCAGCACCAGATCAGCGGCAGGCAGATAGACCGAGCCGATCCGAACCGTATTCTGGCCAAGTTCCACGGTCAGCTCGCGCCCCAGGAACATCGCGGAACCGCTCACCAGCGCGATGAGAAGCAGTGGAAGCGCCAGTTTCCAGCGCAGCGACAAACCATTCCACAAATTCGGCATTTCTATCCCTCCCGATACTCCATTACGCTGTTTCTGATCAGATCGCAGTGACTCCTGAACAAACGCGACGATGCACATTCTTATGGCGAATTGTCCCGCGTAGCTCCGGATGCTCTCTATCGACAGTAGTGACCTCTTGGAACCTACCGATCAAATGGCTGCGTCGGCCCCCTTCCGTCTTACAGACCATCCCACCTCTTGTTTTCCGGCCTGTTCCCTATCGGCTCTTATGATTCATATAACGGCTGGACATTCAGATCCTTGACTAAATTCTACTTCTGCAAGAAGCACTTGTTTCGCTGCCGCCCGACGTTATGGCGCTTTGTTCTTGATATCGAGCATAGTCCCGGCAGAGACTGCTTGCTCCGTGCGGTCGCATACAAGCCCCAGCATACTACGACGCGCCTGAGAAACGCACACAAACGAAAGGCCCACCGCAAGGTGGGCCTTTCGTTTGTGTGCGTTTCGTTCGAGCTACCGTCAGAACGGGATATCGTCGTCGAAATCCGCGACCGGATCCGGCTCCGGCGGCTGCTGCGCCGGCGGACGCGAGCCACCTTGCGGTCTGGACTGCTGAGCGGGGGGAGGAGGCGCATCGAAATCGGCCGAGCCGCCGCCACTACGCCCGCCGAGCATCTGCATCTCGCTGGCGACGATTTCAGTGGTGTAGCGGTCCTGCCCGTCCTGTCCCTGCCACTTACGGGTGCGAATGCTGCCCTCGATGTAGACTTGCGAGCCCTTGCGCAGATATTCCGCGGCGATCTCGCCCAAGCGATTGAAAAACACTACGCGGTGCCACTCGGTACGTTCCTGGGTATCGCCGGTGTTCTTGTCGCGCCAGCTCTCGCTGGTAGCCAGCCGGACATTGGTCACCGCTCCGCCACTGGGCATATAGCGGGTTTCCGGGTCGGCTCCGAGGTTGCCGATAAGAATGACTTTGTTGACGCCTCTGCTGGCCATGAGCCCTGCCTCCGTAGTTCATGCGCCCGTTCGGTGCTGCAGATGCCGAACGGCAAAGTTCCGCATTCTACGCTATGCGCCGGCCAGCGAAAATGCGCGCAGCTGCTCCTCGTCCAGCGCACTGCGATCGACGCGCAGGTAGGCCACCCCCTCATCCGGCACCACCGTAGCCTCCGCCACCCCGGGAATCCTCGTCAACGCGGTTTCCGCACTGCGAGCATGCTCCTGCAGCACGCCCTCGATATGCAATACGTAGCTGGTCAGATAGCGCGGATTGCGCATGCTGCTGGCGAACAGCAGCCAAACGGCGGCCAGCGCCGCGCTGATCAGGAACACACCGTCCACCCCCCAGCGCGCATAGGCGGCGCCGCCCAGCGCACCACCGCCGAAGATGCCGAGGAACTGCGAGGTCGAATACACCCCCATGGCCGTTCCCTTGCGGGTCGGCGGCGAGAACTTCGCCACCAGCGAGGGAAGCGTAGCCTCCAGCGTGTTGAAGGCAGTGAAGAAAATCAGCATGACCGCGATGATCTCGGCCAGCGAGTGATCACTGAACAGGTACATCAGCTCACACAGCACCAACGCGCCGATCGAGGATACGAAGATCGACTTCATCTTGCGCCGCTTCTCCGCGATGATCACGAACGGCAGCATGATAATGAACGCGATCAGCATGACGGGCAGATAGACCCCCCACTGCTCGGCCGACGGCAGACCGGTCATCCTTGCCAGCACTACCGGCAGGATCACGAAGTTGGCGGTCAGCACGAATTGCATGGTGAAGATACCCAGATCGAGCCGCAGCAGTTCACCGTTTCGCAGCACCTCGCCGAAACTGCTCAGCACCACCTCGGTGTCGCGATGCAGATGGCTGCGTGCGGGATTCGGCACCATCCACGCCGCAATGGCGATCGCGGCAAGACCAAGCAGCGCGGTCAGCCAGAAAATACCGTCGACGCCGATCCATTCGTTCAGGATCGGACCGGCGATGATGCCGATGCTGAAGGCGAAACCGATACTCAGACCGATCGTCCCCATGATCTTGGTGCGATGTTCGTCCCGCGTCAGATCCGCGGCCAGTGCCATGATGGTGGAGGAGATCGCCCCAGCCCCCTGCAGCGCGCGGCCCAGGATGACACCGTAGATGGAATGAGACATGCCCGCTATTGCGCTGCCGACCACGAAAATGACCAGTCCCAGGTAGATCACCGGCTTGCGCCCGATGCGGTCCGACAGCATGCCGAACGGAATCTGCAGTATCGCCTGCGTCAGACCATAGATACCGATCGCCAGGCCGATCAGGAACGGCGTGTTGCCCGACAGCTCGTAGCCGTAAAGCGTGAAGACCGGCAGGATCATGAACAGGCCCAGCATACGCACCATGTAGATGCCCGCCAGCGAGTAGGCGGTGCGTTTCTCCTGGAGCGACATGCGGTCGTCGAATCCGGATGCCTTGCGCTGCATCAAACTGTACTCCCTGAGTATCCGTTACGGATGATGAACAGGTTTCGACCGCAGCACGGCCGAAAATATCCCCACAATCCCCGCCGGCGCAGCTTACGGGTGTAGACGGACCGGATCAACGTCCATCCCATTCGACCATGGACTCCGACATATCCCGAACCGAGCTACCGGTTCGGGGGCGATACGCCGTAATATGTTCGGCTGGCCCCAGTCGCAAAGAACGCATCATATGGACGCCATCCGCATCCGCGGCGCGCGCACGCACAATCTGAAGAACGTCGATCTCGACCTGCCTCGCGAAAAGCTGGTCGTCATCACCGGCCTGTCCGGCTCCGGCAAGTCCTCGCTGGCCTTCGACACGCTGTTCGCCGAGGGCCAGCGCCGCTACGTCGAGTCGCTGTCGGCCTACGCCCGGCAGTTCCTGTCCGTCATGGAAAAACCCGACGTCGACTATATCGAAGGCCTGTCGCCGGCGATCTCCATCGAGCAGAAAACCACCTCGCACAATCCGCGTTCGACGGTGGGGACCATCACCGAAATCTATGACTATCTGCGCCTGCTCTACGCTCGCGTCGGCACGCCACGCTGCCCCGAGCACGATCTGCCGCTGGAGGCACAAACCGTCAGCCAGATGGTCGATCAGGTACTCGCCCTGCCCGAGGGCACGCGCATCCTGCTGCTCGCGCCTGTGGTCAGCGGCCGCAAGGGCGAGCACCAACAGGTACTCGACGGGCTGCGCAGCCAAGGCTTCATACGCGTACGCATCGACAGCGCCATACACGAACTCGACGCTCTACCCGACCTCGACGCCAAACGCAAACACGACATCGACGTAGTGATCGACCGGCTCAGGGTGCGCGAGGACATCGGCCTGCGCTTGGCCGAATCCTTCGAGACCGCACTCGGCCTCAGCGACGGAATCGCCGTCGTCGGTTTCATGGACGATCCCGCGCGCGAGGAAATCGTGCTGTCGTCGCGCTACGCCTGTCCGACCTGCGGCTACGCCATCGCCGAACTGGAACCACGGCTGTTTTCCTTCAACAACCCGGTCGGAGCCTGTCCGGGCTGTGACGGTCTGGGTACTCAATCGTTTTTCGATCCGGCGCGCGTCGTGCTGCACCCGGAAGTCAGTCTGGCCGGCGGAGCCATCCGCGGCTGGGATCGGCGCAACGAACATTATTTTCGCCTGATCCAGGCCTTGTCGAAACACTATGACTTCGACCCCGAAATTCCGTGGGAAGAGTTGCCCGACAGGGTCAAGACAGTGATCCTCGATGGCAGCGGCGATGAAAAAATCCCGTTGCCCGGCCGCAGCGAGGCACGCCCCTTCGAGGGCATCCTTCCGAACATGGCGCGGCGCTATCGCGAAACCGAGTCCAGCGCGGTGCGCGAGGAGCTGGCGCGCTACCTGGCCGAACGCCCCTGCCCCGACTGCGGCGGCGGCCGCCTGAACCTCGCAGCGCGCCACGTCTTCGTCGGCGGCAAGGCCCTGCCCGAGATTGCCGATCAGCCGATCGAACAATCACAAACCTTCTTCCGCAACCTCGACCTCGGCGGTCGACGCGGCCAAATCGCCGAGAAGATCGTCAAGGAAATAGGCGCCCGGCTGAGCTTCCTGGTCAATGTCGGCTTGGATTACCTGACCCTGGCACGCAGCGCCGAGACGCTGTCCGGCGGCGAGGCTCAGCGCATCCGTCTGGCCAGCCAGATCGGCGCTGGCCTCGTTGGCGTAATGTACGTACTGGATGAGCCCTCCATCGGGCTGCACCAGCGCGATAATCAGCGCCTGCTGGACACCCTCGTCCATCTGCGCGATCTCGGCAACACGGTGATCGTGGTCGAACACGACGAAGATGCCATCCGCGCCGCCGACCACGTCGTCGACGTCGGCCCCGGTGCAGGTGTGCACGGCGGACGTGTCATTGCCGAGGGAACTCCGGACGCCATCGCGGCGCATGCCGATTCGGTGACAGGGCAGTATCTGTCCGGACGCCGCCGAATCGAAATTCCGGCCAAACGCCATACGGCGGCCGCCTCACCGCGCCTCAAGCTGTTAGGCGCACACGGCAACAACCTCAAGAACGTCGAGTTGGAACTGCCGCTGGGACTGTTCACCTGCGTCACCGGCGTTTCCGGCTCGGGCAAGTCAACACTGATCAACGACACGTTGCACCGCCTGCTCGCGCGCCACTTCCACGGTGCGGCGGACGAGCCGGCACCCTACGGCAGCGTCGCCGGACTCGAGCACCTGGACAAGATCGTCGCCATCGATCAGAGCCCGATCGGACGCACGCCACGATCCAACCCAGCCACCTACACCGGCCTGTTCACCCCCATACGGGAACTGTTCGCCGGCACCGCCGAAGCACGCTCGCGCGGTTACAATCCCGGCCGCTTCAGCTTCAACGTCAAGGGGGGACGCTGCGAGGCCTGTCAGGGCGAGGGCTACACCAAGGTCGAGATGCTCTTTCTGGCGGACATCTACGTGCCCTGCGACGTATGCAAGGGGCAACGCTACAACCGGGAAACGCTGAGCGTGCTCTACAAGGGCCGCAATATTCACGAAGTACTCGGCATGACGGTCGAGGAGGCGCTCAAGTTCTTCGCCAACGTGCCGTTGGTTCAGCGCAAGCTGCAGACCCTGATGGACGTGGGCCTGTCCTACATCACCCTGGGTCAAAGCGCCATTACGCTGTCGGGCGGCGAAGCCCAGCGCGTCAAGCTAGCAAAAGAACTGTCCAAACGGGAGACCGGACGTACACTTTATATTCTCGACGAGCCGACCACCGGTCTGCATTTCCACGATGTCGCCCAATTGCTGGAAGTACTGCAGCGACTGCGCGACCACGGCAACACCGTCGTGGTGATCGAGCACAACCTGGACGTCATCAAGACCGCGGACTGGGTCATCGATCTCGGTCCGGAAGGCGGCGACGGTGGCGGGCGCATCATCGCCGAAGGTCCTCCCGAAGCCGTCGCCGCAACGCCCGAATCGTATACTGGGCAGTTTCTGCGGCCCCTGCTGGAGCGCTAACGATCCCAGCAGGAATAAGGCAGGGCTAGAGCCTAGGCCCCAACCGTCCCCTCACCTGCTCAACGAAACGCTCGGCGCGCTCGCGGTCACCGATTTCCGCGGCCAGCGCTGCCACCGTGCTGTCGAGGTCCACGCCAGAGGCGAAATGTTCCTCACATATCACTCCGGCCACCGGACCGATGTATTCGGCCATCAGGGCTTCCAACACCTCGCGATCAGTTGGTTCCAGAGTAGTCGCAGAGCATTTGCCAGTCCCAGTCGCGGTTGGTGGCGCGGTGGCCTGCGCAGAGGCATTGTCGAGATAGTCGAGAATGTCTTCGGACTTAGGCAACGGTTCGCGCTGCGCATTCGACTCGCTGAGCACACCCTCGGAAAATCGCGCCCGCCCCGCCTGTATCCGCGTCAACAGGGAAAGAGCCACGCTGCCGCGCTTGTGCATGAAGCTGACATCGCTGATTTTCCCATGCTGCAATTCGATGCGCGCCATCTGGTTCGCATTGGTGGCGGCGAACAGCATGCCACTGCGTTTCTTCTTGCATAGCTGGCGAAGCAGGGCAACGAACCCTGGATAGTCCTCGAAGGTGTAGTGATCGTCCATTGTGTTCCCCTCGCGCGCGTCTGCGCCGTCCGCTGTATTTCTAGGAGGCGGTGAAACCGAACGCGAACTCGTTGATCATTATTCGTGTTGTCCTGGAGATCGACATGCTGCAGCCCGTCACATGCTCACTTCTGGCACGATCCGCAAGCCGTAGGGTTTTCTTATTAAGACCTGCCTGGGCGCTATCGGCGAAACTGCGCTCTGCAACCGGCGAGGACAGCGACAGACTCATAGCGCTACAGCAGCCCACTAGAAGTTTAAAACAATGAAGGCGTTTTCGCTCAAACGGATATTTTCTTATGGCTGGACTCCAGCGCCTAATCCCGACTAGCGACGAACAGTTTCCTCTCAACGCTACAAGCATCCAACGACAGCACCGACCTCTATGCCATCGATCGCATCGGCACGCCCTCGGTTGACCGCAATCTCGACCAAACCATTCGAGTTCGGATACCAAAACGGCTGACCTGGCGCCCCAGCGGCAAATATGCGGCCCGGCCCTATACGGGTACCATCAATATCCAAATCGCAATCTGCTGGCACTTCGCGTGCGCGAAGCCCCGTCATAGCGTTGCCGTAATGATCGATGTAGACGACTTCGGCCAGATCAGTCGGCCACCCTCGCTGCCCAGCCGGAGGTCCGTCGCAGCGCGTTCCGTGCACATCGCCTGTGCTGGCGATCGCGGCCGCGGCCGGTGCAAACCAATCCCGGCCATGGAAAGTGTTCGACGTACCAAGCGCTGGTGAATTCAGGAGCCACCAGCTCACTTTTTCGGCCTGTTGCGCCGCCACTTCCAACAAACCGTTGTCGGGTCCGACGAACCAGCGCCCATCGGCGTTCAAGACGATGCCGACGCGCTCCGTCCCAACACCCGGATCGACGACGCACAGCAATACATCGCCTACCGCGACATCCCTGCCGTATGCAGCTACGAGATAAGCGCTGTGGCGTGGATCGAACGCGGGTGCATCCGCGAGCAGACTGAACGCAGCAACCTCCGGCGCCTCAGTGTACAAACGCGCCAGGACCTGACCGGTATAGGGGCCTTTCAAACCAAAATCGGTGATCAAATGTATGCTCATTCAAACCGCCCGAAATGCGCCGGAAGCGGAAACGAAAAAGGCCGGGACATGCCCGGCCTTTTTCATCAACTACCTTAACTATCTTGAACTCACTCGGCCTCGGGACGATCCACAAGCTCGACCAACGCCATCGGAGCGTTGTCACCGGCGCGGAAACCGCACTTGAGAATGCGCAGGTAACCACCGGGACGCGCCTGGTAGCGCGGACCAAGCTCACCAAACAGCTTACCGACGACTGCTTTATCGCGCAGACGGCTGAACGCCAAGCGACGACGATGGACGCTGTCTTCCTTGGCCAGGGTGATCAACGGTTCTGCGACACGGCGAAGTTCCTTCGCCTTGGGCAGCGTGGTCTTGATGACCTCGTTGCGCAGCAGGGCAATGGAAAGGCTCTGAAGGGTCGCCTTTCGGTGCGAGCTGTTACGGCTCAGTTGTCTTCCACTATTGCGATGACGCATGACTCAGTTCCTAACGCTTCAGGCCGAGGCCTTCTGATCCTTGAGACCGGCCGGCGGCCAGCTATCCAGCTTCATGCCGAGCGACAAGCCGTGCTGCGCGAGCACGTCCTTGATTTCGGTCAGAGACTTCTTGCCCAGATTCGGTGTTTTGAGCAGCTCCACCTCGGTCTTCTGGATCAAATCGCCGATGTGGAAGATGTTCTCCGCCTTCAGGCAGTTGGCAGAGCGAACGGTAAGCTCCAGCTCGTCGACAGGACGCAGCAGAATCGGATCGATTTCGACTTTGCTGGCCGGCGCGGCGCCGCGTTCCTCGCCCTGCAGATCGACGAACACTTCGAGCTGGCTCTGCAAAATCGTCGCTGCGCGGCGAATCACCTCTTCGGGGTCCACCGTGCCATTGGTCTCGAGTTCGATGACCAGCCGATCGAGGTCGGTACGCTGCTCGACGCGAGCACGCTCCACCGAATATGCGACGCGCCGAATCGGACTGAAGCTGGCGTCCAGCAACAGACGCCCGATGGCGCGATCTTCACTGTCTGCGCCACGGCGGGTAGCCGCCGGCTGATAGCCGCGCCCACGTGCCACGGTCAACGTCATGTTGACCTCTCCACCCTGGGTGAGATGCGCGATGACATGGTCGGGATTAACGATTTCCATGTCATTGGCCAGCGCGATATCACCGGCGGTTACCACGCCTGGCCCCTGTTTCTTGAGGGTCACCACGGCCTGGTCCTGGCCCTGCATCTGAATCGCGATACCCTTCAGGTTGAGAAGGATCTCGACGACGTCTTCCTGCACGCCTTCGAGCGCCGTGTACTCATGCAGCACACCTTCGATCTCTGCCTCCACGACGGCAGCGCCGGGGATCGACGACAGCAGAATACGGCGCAGAGCGTTGCCCAGCGTATGGCCGAAACCACGCTCCAGCGGCTCCAGGGCCACCTTGGCGTGATTCGGTGAAATTGCCTGGACGTCGATATGACGCGGCTTGAGCAATTCGTTTGCCTGCATCTTGAACCTCTTGTGATCGACGTAATGCCGACGGGCTTACTTCGAGTAAAGCTCGACGACCAGGGATTCGTTGATCTCGGCCGGGAGGTCGGAGCGCTCGGGCAGCGCCTTGAACACGCCTTCCATCTTCTTCGCGTCGACTTCCATCCAGCCGGGCACACCCAACTGTTCGCTGAGGCTCAGCGCATCCTGGATGCGGGTCTGCTTCTTGGCGCGCTCACGCACGGCGACCACGTCATTCGCGGAAACCTGATAGGACGGAATGTTAACCGCGGTACCGTTGACCGTGATCGCACGATGGCTCACCAGCTGCCGGGCTTCGGCGCGGGTAACCGCGAAACCCATGCGGTAAACCACGTTGTCCAGGCGCCCCTCAAGCAGCTTGAGGAGATTTTCACCCGTCGAACCCTTCTGCTGCGCGGCCTTCTTGAAATAGTTCCGGAATTGACGTTCCAGCACGCCGTAAATGCGGCGCAGCTTCTGCTTCTCGCGCAACTGCACGCCGTAATCCGACAGACGCGTGCGACGATCGCCATGCTGTCCGGGGATTTTATCCAGCTTGCACTTGGACTCCAAACCACGCGCACGACTTTTGAGGAACAAGTCGGTGCCTTCGCGTCGGCTCAGCTTGCACTTGGGGCCAATATATTTTGCCATCGTCCTGACTCCTTACACGCGACGGCGCTTAGGCGGCCGGCAACCGTTGTGCGGGATCGGCGTCACGTCGTTGATGCTGGTGATCTTGAAACCGACGTTGTTCAGCGCTCGCACCGCGGATTCGCGGCCCGGGCCGGGGCCTTTGACACGCACTTCAAGGTTCTTCAGCCCGTACTCCTGAGCTGCGGCGTTGCCCGCACGCTCGGCCGCAACCTGCGCAGCGAACGGCGTGCTCTTGCGCGAGCCGCGGAAGCCGGAACCACCGGAAGTCGCCCAGCACAGGGCGTTGCCCTGGCGGTCGGTGATCATGACAAGAGTATTATTGAAAGAGGCGTTGATGTGCGCCACGCCGTCAGTGACGACGCGCTTCGCCTTCTTGCGCGTACGCGATGCCGGAGCCTTAGCCATATGCCTTGAAACGTCCGTGAAATAGGTTTACTTACGAATGGGCTTACGCGGGCCCTTACGGGTACGCGCATTGGTGCGAGTACGCTGTCCGCGCACAGGCAAGCCACGACGATGACGAAGGCCGCGGTAGCAGCCGAGGTCCATCAGACGCTTGATCTGCATGCTGACCTCACGACGCAGGTCGCCCTCCACAGCATACTGACCGACCGCCTGACGCAGGGCCTCAAGTTCAGCCTCGGTGAGATCCTTGATCTTCACCTCGGGCTGAATGCCGGTGGCTGCGCAGATATTCTTTGCGCGAGTCAGGCCAACACCATAAATGGCGGTCAGCGCGATCACCGTATGCTTCTGATCAGGAATATTGACACCAGCTACACGTGCCATCTAGTTGTCTCCAAGACGCAGACCGAAAACGGCGCATTGTACGCACCGGAGCGGCCCTTTTCAATAGTGTTCTTCAACCCTGCCGCTGCTTGTGACGCGGATCAGTGCAGATCACGCGCACCACGCCATTTCGACGGATCACCTTGCAGTGACGACAGATTTTCTTAACCGACGCACGAACCTTCATCTCTTCATCCTCTACACGGGGCCCTTCAGCGCAACGCGCCGCCGCGACCGCCCTTCATGTTCGCTTTTTTCATCAGGCCCTCGTACTGATGAGACATCATGTGCGCCTGTACCTGCGCCATGAAGTCCATCACCACGACAACGATGATCAGCAGGGAGGTGCCGCCAAAATAGAACGGCACGTTCCAGTACAGAATCAGAAACTCCGGCAGCAGACAGACCAGCGTGATGTAGATTGCGCCTACCGCCGTCAACCGCGTCATGACTCCGTCTATATACCGGCCGGTCTGCTCGCCGGGGCGAATGCCGGGAATCAGGGCACCCGCCTTCTTTAGGTTGTCGGCCGTCTCCCGCGAATTGAACACCAGCGCGGTGTAGAAAAACGCGAAGAAAATGATCGCCGCAGCGTAGAACAGCACATACAGCGGCTGCCCGGGCGCCAGCGTGGTCGACAGATCCTGCAGCCAGCGCATGCCGTCCGTTCGCCCGAACCATTGCCCCAGTGTCGCAGGGAACAAAATGATACTCGAAGCGAAAATCGGCGGAATCACGCCGGCCATGTTCAATTTCAGCGGCAGGTGGCTGGACTGGGCCGCATAGACCTTTCTGCCAACCTGACGCTTCGCATAATTCACCGTAATCCGCCGCTGGCCGCGCTCAACGAACACCACGAAAGCGGTGACCACGATCGCCAGTGCGATCAACAGAATGATCGTCGCAGGCGAGAGTTCACCAGTACCGGCGAGTTCCAGCGTACCGCCCACCGCATTCGGTAGACCCGCGACGATGCCGGCGAAGATGATCATCGAAATACCGTTGCCCAGACCGCGCTCGGTAATCTGCTCGCCCAGCCACATCAGAAACAGCGTGCCGGTAACCAGTGTCACGGTCGCAGTGAAGATGAAGCCTATACCCGGATTGATCGCGACGGACATACCGCCGACCTGCTGCCCTTCCAAAGCCACCGAAACGCCGATCGCCTGGAACGTTGCCAGCGCGACCGTGGCATAGCGGGTGTACTGCGTGATCTTGCGCTGGCCCGCCTGACCTTCCTTTTTCAGCTGTTCGAGCGTCGGCACAACCGAGGTCAGCAGCTGAATGATGATCGATGCAGAGATGTAAGGCATCACACCTAGTGCGAACACACTCAAACGCTGCAAAGCACCGCCTGAGAACATGTTGAACATGCCCAGAATGGAGCCGCTGTGTTGAGCGAAAAAGCGCGCCATGGCATCGGGATTGATCCCCGGCACCGGAATGAAAGTTCCGATGCGGTATACCACCAATGCCAGGATCAGGAACACCAGGCGCTTGCGCAACTCCGCAAAGCGCCCGAGCGTCGCCAGGCCGCCGGCCCCCATACTCGCACCGGCCGCCGCCATGTCAGACGTCTTCGACCTTGCCGCCGGCAGCTTCGATCGCCGCCTTGGCACCCGCGGTCAGCGCCAGGCCGCGCACGGTCACCGCGGTCTCCAGTTTGCCGGAGGCGATCACCTTCGCGCGCTTGGTCTGCTGCGGCACGACATCGGCCGCAATCAGTGCAGCCAGATCGACCACGCCGTCGATTTTCGCCAACTCGTGCAGACGCACTTCAGCGGTGTTGCCAACCATACGCGAGCGGAAGCCGACCTTCGGCAGACGACGCTGCATGGGCATCTGACCGCCCTCAAAGCCGACCTTGCGATAGCCGCCGCTGCGCGAATGCTGACCCTTGTGACCGCGGCCTGCGGTCTTGCCGAGACCGGAACCGATACCGCGGCCGACTCGGACGCTATCGGGACGGCTGCCGGCAGCGGGCTTGAGCGTGTTAAGGCGCATCTCAGGCCTCCTCGACCTTCAGCATATAGCTGATCTTGTTCACCATGCCCCGGTTCTCGGGCGTGTCGGCCACTTCAACGGTGTGCCGGATGCGGCGCAGACCCAAACCACGAGCGCACGCTTGGTGGGACTTAGCCCGCCCGATGAGGCTGCGCAGCAGGGTCACGCGGATACGCTTGTTGTCGTTCGCCATGGTCTTAGCCTCGAATCTCTTCGACCGACTTGCCGCGCTTAGCGGCCATCTGCTCAGGCGAATTCATCGCCTGCAGGCCGTTCAGCGTCGCGCGAATCGCGTTAACCGGGTTACGCGTGCCGATGCACTTGGCCAGGATGTTGCGTACGCCGACCATTTCGAACACGGCGCGCATCGCACCGCCGGCGATCACGCCGGTACCTTCCGAAGCCGGCTGCATATACACCTTCGCCGCACCGTGACGGCCCATGGAAGCGTAGTGCAAAGTACCGTCGTGCAGCGCGACCTTGATCATGTTCTTGCGCGCCTTCTCCAGCGACTTCTGAATCGCGGCCGGCACCTCGCGGGCCTTGCCGTACCCCATGCCGACGCGGCCGTTGCCGTCACCGACCACGGTCAGCGCGGTGAAGCCGAACTGACGGCCGCCTTTGACCACCTTCGCCACGCGGTTGACTGCGACCAGCTTTTCCTGCAGGCCGTCGTTGCTCGTAGAGCTCTCGATATTCGTTGCCATCGCCTGCCTTCCTAGAACTGAAGTCCGTTCTCGCGCGCCGCATCGGCGAGCGCCTTAACACGACCGTGGTAGCGGAACCCCGAACGGTCGAAGGCGACGCTGCTGACGCCTTTGGCCGACGCGCGATCCGCGATCAGCCGACCGACGGCCGCAGCGGCCTCGATGTTGCCGGTGCCCTTGAGTTCGCCGCGCACGTCGGGCTCAACGGTCGAAGCACTCGCGATGACTTCCGAGCCATTGGGCGCGATCACCTGGGCGTAAATGTGCCGCGGAGTGCGATGTATGCACAGACGCGCCACACCCAGTTCGCGGATTTTCATGCGTGCGCGCTTGGCGCGGCGCAGCCGGGCTTCTTTCTTTTCCATGTCTGCGGACCTACTTCTTCTTGGCTTCCTTGCGGATAATCCGTTCGTTCGCATACTTGACGCCCTTGCCCTTGTAGGGCTCGGGCGGACGATACGCGCGAATCTCCGCAGCCACTTGACCGACCTGCTGCAGATCGGCGCCCTTGACCAGGACCTCGGTTTGACTCGGGGTCTCGATCGTGATGCCTTCCGGCACCGCATATTCCACCGGGTGCGAGAAACCCAGGGTCAGGTTAAGCACCTTGCCCTGAGCCTGCGCACGATAACCGACGCCGACCAACTCGAGCTTCTTCTCGTAGCCGCTACCGACACCCGTCACCAGGTTCTGGGTCAGGGCACGCATGGTACCAACCATGGACATGCCCTCGACTTTTTCATCACGCGGGGCGAACACCAGGGTGCCGTCCTCTTCACGCACGACGACGTCGTCGTGCAGAACCTGGACGCCCTCACCCTTCGGGCCTTTGGCCTTGATGGTGTTTCCCTCGACAGTCACCGAGACCCCCTTCGGGATCTTCACCGGATTCTTTGCAACTCTCGACATCGTCTTGTCCCCGTTAGGCCACGACGCAAATGACTTCGCCGCCCTGATTGGCCGCACGCGCCGCACGGTCGCTCATGACACCCTTCGACGTCGAAACGATCGCGACGCCAAGACCGTTCATCACCCGCGGCAGCTCGTCGTGCGCCCTGTAGATGCGCAGTCCCGGACGGCTCACGCGATCGAGACGCTCAATTACGCCCTTGCCCTGGTAGTAACGCAGGGTCACGGTCATCGTCGGCTTGACCTCGTCGTTCACCGCGAAGTCGTCGATATAGCCCTCGTCCTTGAGCACGGCCGCAATGGCCTGCTTCAACTTGGACGCCGGCATTTTCACTTCTGCCTTGTGCGCCTGCTGCCCGTTGCGAATGCGGGTCAGCATGTCCGCGATCGGATCCGTCATGCTCATTCCAGAATTCCTCTTTACCAGCTCGCTTTCTTGAGGCCGGGCACGTCACCGCGCATCGTCGCTTCACGCAGCTTGTTGCGGCTCAGGCCGAACTTGCGGTAGTAGCCGTGCGGACGACCGGTCAAACGGCAGCGATTCTGCTGGCGCACCGGGCTCGAATCACGGGGCAGTTTCTGCAGTGCGACGACCGCCTCGAGACGCTCCTCGTGACCCGTATCGGGATTGTTGATCAGTGCCTTCAGCGCGGCACGCTTCTCAGCGTAGCGGGCAACCAGCTTGCTGCGCTTGCGCTCGCGCTCGATCATCGAAGTCTTGGCCATGTAACTCTCTCGCCTCAGGTCCGGAAAGGGAAGTTGAAGGCGGCAAGCAGCTCACGCGCCTCCTCGTCGGTGCGCGCGCTGGTCGTGACAACGATATCCATGCCGCGCAGCGCGTCGAGCTTGTCGTAATCGATCTCCGGAAAGATGATCTGCTCTTTGACGCCCATGCTGAAATTGCCGCGCCCGTCGAAGGACTTGGGGTTCACGCCACGGAAGTCACGCACACGCGGCAGCGCCACGCTGACCAGACGATCCAGGAACTCGTACATACGCTCGCGGCGCAGAGTCACCTTCGCACCGATCGGCCAACCGTCTCGGATCTTGAAGCCAGCGATCGACTTGCGCGCGTAGGTCGCAACGCCGCGCTGACCGCTGATGAGACTCAGATCGCTGAGCGCGTTCTCGACCACCTTCTTGTCAGCAACCGCCTCGCTCAAACCCATGTTGAGCGTGATCTTCTCGATCCGCGGCACCTGCATGACGCTCTGGTACTTGAAGCGTTCCATCAGCTGCGGAACGATCTGCTCCCTGTAAACTTCCTTTAGCCTGGACATCGCCGCTACCTTACGCGTCTACCACTTCATTGTTCGACTTGAAGAAGCGCACCTTACGGCCGTCCTCAAGTACCCGGAACCCAACGCGGTCGCCCTGACCGGTCGCGGGGTTGTACAACATCACGTTGGAGGCCTGGATAGGCGCTTCCTTCTCGATGATGCCACCCTGCGTACCCTGCTGCGGGTTGCCGCGCTGGTGCTTCTTGATCATGTTGACGTTCTGGACCAGCAGCTTGCCGTTGCTCAGCACGCTGAGCACAGTGCCGCGCCGGCCCTTGTCCTTACCCGCGATGACGGTGACGTCGTCGCCTTTGCGAATTCTTTGCATGACTGCCTCCGCCGCTCAGAGCACTTCAGGTGCGAGCGAGATGATCTTCATGAACCGCTCGGACCGCAGCTCGCGCGTCACCGGTCCGAAGATACGCGTACCGATCGGCTGCAGCTGGGTGTTCAGCAACACCGCGGCATTACCGTCAAAGCGGATCTTGGAGCCATCGGGACGGCGCACGCCGTGCGCAGTGCGAACGACGACGGCATTGTAAACGTCGCCCTTCTTCACTTTGCCGCGCGGAATCGCGTCTTTCACGCTCACCTTGATGATGTCGCCCACATTCGCATAGCGGCGATGGGAGCCACCGAGCACCTTGATGCACTGTACCCGGCGCGCGCCGCTGTTGTCGGCAACATCCAAAACTGTCTGCATCTGAATCATGGCTGTCTTCCTAGGCTGTCAGCGCTTACTGAGCGCGCTCGACGACTTCGACGAGCGTCCAGGACTTCGTCTTCGACAGCGGACGCGCCTCGCTGATACGAACCGTATCGCCGATGCGGCAGCTGTTGTCTTCATCATGGACGTGCAGCTTGGTCGAACGCCGGATGTACTTGCCGTACACCGGGTGGCGAACCATACGCTCGATCAGCACGGTGGCCGTCTTGTCCATCTTGTCGCTCACCACGCGACCGACAACCGATCGCTGGACCTTCGTTTCCTCACTCATGCCGTCTCACCTGCACGCGACTTTTCGTTCAGCACCGTCTTGATGCGAGCAATATCCTTGCGCACCTTGCCAACCTGGTCAGGCTTGGAAAGCTGACCGGTACCCTTCTGCATGCGCAGATTGAACTGGGCACGACGCAACTCGATCAGCTCGTCGTTCAGCTCGGAAACGTTCTTCTCACGCAGCTCCGCGACTTTCATCTCACATCACCGTCCTGGTCACGACCGTGGTCTTGATCGGCAGTTTGGCAGCCGCCAAGCGGAAAGCCTCACGGGCGATCTCTTCACTCACGCCTTCCATTTCGTAAAGGACCTTGCCGGGCTGGATCTTCGCGACCCAGTACTCGACGTTACCCTTACCCTTACCCTGGCGAACCTCAAGCGGTTTCTTGGTGACCGGCACATCCGGGAACACGCGGATCCAAATCTTGCCACCACGCTTGATGTGGCGGGTCATGGCTCGACGCGCAGCCTCGATCTGTCGAGCCGTGATACGCCCACGATCCAACGCCTTCAGGCCATACTCACCAAAGCTGACCGCATTGCCGACCGTGGCCAGCCCGCGGTTGCGCCCCTTGAACTGCTTGCGGAACTTGGTTCTTTTCGGCTGCAGCATCGTCTACTCCTCAACCCGCCGCCTGGCGCGCTTCGCCACGTGCCGCGGCCGGACCGAACACGTCGCCCTTGTAAATCCAGACCTTGATACCGATGACACCATACGTCGTGTGCGCCTCGGCAAAGCCGTAATCGATGTTGGCGCGCAGGGTGTGCAGCGGAACGCTTCCTTCGTGGTAGCGTTCGGAACGCGCAATCTCAGCACCGTTCAAGCGCCCGGCGACATTCACTTTCACGCCAACGGCGCCGAGTCGCATCGAGTTGCCCACGGCGCGGCGCATGGCTCGGCGGAACATGATGCGCTTCTCGAGCTGCTGGGCAATACCCTCGGCCACGAGCTGCGCATCGGTCTCGGGCTTGCGCACTTCCTCGATGTTGATCTTGACGGTATTGACCTCAAGACCCATGCGCGCAGCCACTTCCCGGCGCAGCGCCTCGATGTCTTCACCCTTCTTGCCGATCACGATACCGGGACGCGCAGTGTGAATGGTGATCACCGCTGCCCGTGCCGGACGCTCGATCTGCACTCGGCTGACCGAAGCGTGCGCCAGCTTCTTCTTGATGAAATCGCGCACTTCCAGATCGTTGTTCAACAGATCGGCGTAGGCGCGGCCCTGCGCGTACCACTTCGAAGTCCAGTCGCTGGCGATGCCGAGACGGATTCCTGTCGGATGTACTTTCTGACCCATAATCCCGTGCTCCCTTAGCGCCCGCCGACCTTGACGGTGATGTGGCTCGTGCGCTTGATGATGCGATTGCCGCGGCCTTTGGCGCGGGCATGCATACGCTTGAGCGTCGGCGCCTCATCGACGTAGATGCTGCTGACTTTCAGCTCATCCACGTCTGCACCCTCGTTATGCTCAGCATTGGCAATGGCAGACTCCAGAACCTTGCGGATCATGCCGGCTGCCTTCTTGGAGCTGAACGTAAGAAGCTGGATGGCCTTCTCGACCGGCAATCCACGCACCTGATCGGCCACGAGCCTCGCCTTCTGGGGCGAGATTCGGGCGTACCTAAGTCTTGCTGCGACTTCCATGGCAACCTCTTTACTTCGCCTTCTTGTTGGCCACGTGACCTTTGAAGGTACGCGTCGCCGCAAACTCGCCGAGCTTGTGCCCGACCATGTTTTCCGACACCAGCACCGGAACATGCTGGCGACCGTTGTGAACCGCGATGGTCAAGCCGATCATCTGCGGCAGAATCATCGAGCGACGCGACCAGGTCTTGATCGGGCGACGACTGTTCGCCGCGACCGCCTCGTCGACCTTCTTCACCAGATGGTGATCAACAAAAGGACCTTTCTTGATCGAACGTGGCACTGGCCTACCCCTTACTTCGAGTTCCGGCGACGGACGATGTACTTGTCCGTACGCTTGTTGTTACGGGTCTTGTAACCCTTGGTCGGGACACCCCAAGGGGTGACCGGATGCTGGCCGAAGTTACGACCTTCACCACCGCCATGCGGGTGATCGACCGGGTTCATCGCGGTACCGCGAACCGTCGGGCGAATACCAATCCAGCGCTTCGCGCCAGCCTTGCCGAACTTGCGCAGACTGTGTGCGGAGTTGCTGACCTCGCCTACCGTGGCACGGCACTCGACAGGCACACGACGCATCTCACCGGAGCGCAAGCGCAGCGTAGCGTACGCGCCTTCACGCGCCACGATCTGAGCGGAAGCGCCCGCCGAGCGAACCAACTGAGCACCCTTGCCGGGCTTCATCTCGACACAGTGCACGGTAGTACCGACCGGAATGGAGCGCAGCGGCAGCGCGTTGCCCGCCTTGATCGGCGCGCCAGAACCGGACATCAGCTGATCGCCGGCCTTCACGCCCTTGGGCGCGATAACGTAACGGCGCTCACCATCGCGGTACAGTATCAGCGCGATATGCGCGCTGCGGTTCGGATCGTACTCCAGCCGCTCGACGCGAGCAGGCACACCGTCCTTGTCGCGCTTGAAGTCGATGATGCGATAGGCCTGCTTATGCCCACCACCCTGATGCCGCTGGGTCACTCGGCCTTGATTGTTACGCCCGCCATTCTTCGACTTCTTCTGCACCAGAGGGGCGTGCGGCGCACCCTTGTGCAGATCTTCGCGCGTCACTCGGACCTGGAAACGACGCCCTGCGGAGGTGGGCTTTGCTTTGACGATTGCCATGACTAGCTAACCTCTCTTACTCGGCGCCGCCGAAGTCGATATCCTGGCCTTCGACCAAGGTCACGTACGCTTTACGCCAGTCGTTACGCCGACCCGGGCGACGGCCAAACGTCTTGCGCTTACCGGGCATGTTCACCACACGCACACCGGCAACCTTGACGCTGAACATCAGCTCGACCGCCTTCTTGATCTCGAGCTTGGTGGCATCGGGCGCCACCTTGAACACATGCTGCCCCTGAGCCTCCGCCATCCCGGCAGACTTCTCGGACACGTGCGGCGCAACCAGCACCTGCATCAAACGATCCTGATTCATGCCAGCCACTCCTCGATCTTCTTGAGCGCGTCCACTGTTACGATGACGCGCTCGTGGCCCACCAGGCGCACCGGATCCAGGCCAGCGACGTCGCTAACGTCCACATGCGGCACGTTGCGTGCGCCAAGCCACAGAGCCTCGCTCGGCTCGGCCGCGACGACCAGCGCATTGCGCACGTCGCTAACACCGTCGAGTGCAGCCAGAAAGGCCCTGGTCTTGGGGGCATCCACATCAAAAGCATCGACCACGACCAAGCGCTCCTGACGCGCCAACTCGGAGAAGATTGAACGCATCGCGGCGCGATACATCTTCTTGTTCAGCTTCTGGGCGTAACTGCGTGGCTTGGCCGCGAATGCGCGTCCACCACCGACCCAGATGGGACTGCGAATGCTGCCGGCTCGCGCGCGACCGGTGCCCTTCTGGCGCCAGGGCTTGATGCCGCCGCCACTTACCTCGGCACGCGACTTCTGCGCCTTGGTACCGGCGCGACCGGCCGCCATATAGGCGACCACAGCCTGGTGCACGAGCGGCTCATTGAAGTCGCGAGCGAACAGCGCATCGGACACGCTGATGGCCTTCCCGCTGCCGTGAACTTGAAGCTCCATGTCCTTAACCCTTCTGCTTGACTGCAGGACGCACGATCACATCACCGCCTGCTGCGCCAGGTACGGCGCCCTTGATGAGAAGCAGGTTGCGCTCGGCATCGACGCGCACGACCTTAAGGTTCTGCGCGGTGACCCGGACGTTACCCATCTGCCCCGACATCTTCTTGCCCTTGAACACGCGCCCCGGAGTCTGGTTCTGACCGATCGAACCCGGCACGCGGTGCGACAGCGAGTTGCCGTGCGTACGATCCTGACCGCGGAAATGATGCCGCTTGATAGTTCCGGCAAAGCCCTTGCCCTTACTCACGCCCGCGACGTCGACAATCTGACCGACCTCGAAACGACCGACACTGAACTCCGCACCCGGCTCGACACCATCAAGCTCGCCAGCCTCGACACGCGACTCCCACAAACCGCGGCCGGCAGCCACGTTTGCCTTAGCAAAGTGCCCGGCAAGCGGCTTGGTGACTCGCGAGCCCTTGCGCTCGCCGACGGTCATCTGAAGCGCGGCATAGCCATCGACCTCAGGCGTCTTGATCTGAGTCACCCGATTGGGCTCAGCCTGAACCACGGTCACCGGCACGGACACGCCGTCCTCGGTAAAGACGCGGGTCATGCCCAGCTTGCGTCCGACCAATCCGATTGACATCACGCCACCTCTAGTTCCATGCGCGGCAAACCCGCATTCCCGTTCTTAATCACGTGGCCCGACAGATGAACTTCCTGTCGGGCCACGGAAAGCCGCGCATTATGACAGATAAATGATCTTTAGTTAAGCCTTATTTGCACATCCACGCCCGCGGCCAGATCGAGCTTCATCAAAGCGTCAACCGTCTTGTCCGTGGGATCGAGAATATCCATCAGCCGCTTGTGGGTGCGCAGTTCATACTGATCCCGTGCATCCTTGTTCACATGCGGCGAAATCAGCAGGGTGTAGCGCTCCTTGCGGGTCGGCAGCGGGATCGGGCCCTTGACCCGCGCGCCGGTGCGCTTGGCGGTCTCGACGATCTCACTGGCGGAACGATCGATCAGACGATGATCGAACGCCTTCAGGCGGATACGGATTCTTTGACTAGCGGCCATCTCTCAACACTCCAAACAGGGGGCGCAGCAGCGCCCCTTGAAATCTGATCCGTTTCCGGCTGTTACTCGATGATTTTGGACACGACGCCGGCACCGACGGTGCGGCCACCTTCGCGGATCGCAAAGCGAAGACCCTCTTCCATCGCGATCGGCGCAATCAGCGACACCGTCATCGCAACGT